>CALGFL010000348.1 GCA_937881145.1 uncultured Bordetella sp. | reverse complement strand
ATACGAGCCACCCCGCCGATAGCATTGGACGTAGACGCCCGGCCCCGGCCTCTATTTTGTCTGGCTGGCGTCGTTGAGCGATTCTTCGCGGGCCGCCCGTACGACGTGTTCGATGAAGCTCTCGGCAAAGCGCGGCAGATCGCGGCCGCGCTGGCGGCACAGCAGGCGTTCGCGCTGCGCCCACGGGTCTTCGATCTTCAATATGTTCAGGGTCTCGGGCTCGCTGTAGCGCCGCACGCAGCCGCGCGGCACGATGGCCACGCCCACGCCCGCTCCGACCATGCGGCACACCGCCTCGAAGCTGTGCACGTGCACGCGCTGGATGATCTGCTTGCCCATGCCCGACGCGATGTCTTCCAGGAAGATCTGGATGGCGCTGTTGGGATGGATCCCCACGAACTGGTCGGTTTCGAGCAGATCGGCAAAGCGCGCCTTGCCCGCGCCGGCCAGGCGGTGCTTGAGCGAAGTCACCGCCACCAGTTCGTCGCGAAACAGCGGCATGACGTCCAACCCTTCGACGTCCACGTTGCCGGCAACCAGGCCCAGGTCGCCGTTGCCCGCGCGGATGGCCATGGCGATTTCCCCCGAGATGCGCTCGTCCAGTTCGATGTCGACGTCGGGATACTCGGCCAGGAAGCTACCCAGGGCCTCGGCCAGGAAAGAATTGGTGGCCGTGGTGTTGGCCAGGATGCGCAGGCGTCCCTTGATGCCGTGCGAATAAGGCTGCAGGTCGGCGTTCAGGCATTCGAGCTGCGTGAACACCTGCCGTGCATGCCGCAGCAGCACCTCGCCCGCCGGGGTCAGCGCCACGCCCGTGGCCTGGCGCACCAGCAGGCGGGTCTTGAAGGCCTCTTCCATGTGTTTGACGCGCGCGCTGGCCGCCGGCAAGGAAAGAAAGGTTTTCTCGGCCGCCTTGGTCAGACTGAGCGTATTGCCCACGTTCACTAACAATCGCAGATTTGTCAGGTCATGTCTCATGGGTCATACCGTTCCGCCACGCAAAAGGGGGGGGTCTTCAATTTTGAATTCTGCTGCACAGGTTGAAAATCTACCATGTTGGAAAGATCGGGCCCGAAAACCGGGCTCGATCACCGCGCAGCGATGCGCATCAGCAACGGGCGGAGAGAGATATGAGCGGAATGGTTGCCGGCAAGGTCGTCGTGGTCACCGGAGCCGGCGGCGGCATCGGCCGGGGCATTGCGCTGGGCATGGCCCGGGCAGGCGCCAAGGTCGTGGTCAACGACCTGGATTTGAAGAACGACGGCACGGGCGGCCCTGCCCAGTCCGTCGTCCGGGAAATCATCGCGGCGGGCGGGCAGGCCGTGGCCTGCACCGAAAGCGTGACCCGCTACGACGGCGCCAGCGCCAACATCAAGACCGCCGTCGACGTCTTCGGCCGCATCGACGCGGTGATCAACAACGCCGGCAATCTGCGCGACCGCGGCTTTCACAAAATGAATCAGGAAGAATGGCAGCAGGTGCTGGACGTGCACCTGAACGGCTCCTTCTTCATGAGCCGCGCGGCCGCGCCTTATTTCCGCGAGCAGGAATCGGGCGCCTTCGTGCACATGACCTCCACCTCGGGCCTGATCGGCAACTTCGGTCAGGCCAACTATGCTGCCGCCAAGCTGGGCATCGTGGGACTGTCCAAATCCATCGCGCTGGACATGGCGCGCTACAACGTGCGCTCGAACTGCATCGCGCCCTTTGCCTGGAGCGCCATGACCAGTTCCATTCCGGCCAACACGCCCGAAGAGAAAGCCCGCGTCGAAAAGTTGAAGAAGATGGAGGCCGAAAAGATCGCGCCGCTGGTCGTCTATCTCGTGAGCGACGCGGCCAGCGCCGTCACGGCCCAGATCTTCTCGGTGCGCGCCAACGAAATCATGCTGTTCAGCCAGCCGCGCCCCCTGCGCAGCGTGCATCACGCCGAAGGCTGGACGCCCGAGCGCGTGGCCGAGATCGCCATCCCCGCCATGCGCAAGCACTTTTACGCGCTGGAGCGATCGCCCGACGTCATCGATTGGGATCCGATCTGAGGCCGCCATGCCCTTGAACTACGACACCATCAGGAACTGGCGCTTCGACGGGATCCGGCATACCTATACCGAAAAAGACACCATGCTGTACGCCCTGGGCATAGGCCTGGGCGAAGATCCCGTCGATGCCGGCCAGCTGCGCTACGTCTACGAGAAAGACCTGCGGGCCTTTCCGACCATGAGCGTGGTGCTGGGGTTTCCGGGCTTCTGGATGCGCGACCCGCGCGCCGGCATCGATCACCTGCGCATCGTCCACGGCGAACAGCGCATGATCCTGCACGCCCGGCTGCCGACGCACGGCACCGTGACCGCGCAAAGCCGCGTCACGCATGTCATCGACAAAGGCGCCGGCAAAGGCGCCCTGGTGATCGTCGAACGCACCCTGCATGACGAGGCCGGCGGTCTACTGGCCACGTTGGCGCAGACCACGTTCTGCCGCGGCGACGGCGGCTTCGGCCAGGGCGACGCGCCGCCCGCGGCCCTGCCCGCGGCCCCCGCGCGCGCGCCCGACCGCCAGGTGCAATTGCGCGTCTCGCCGCGCGCCGCACTGATCTACCGGCTCAGTGCCGACATCAATCCGCTGCACGCCGACCCCGAGATCGCCCGCAAGGCCGGTTTCGAGCGCCCCATCCTGCATGGCATGTGCACCTACGGCATGGCCGCCCGCGCCCTCGCGCAGGCCTGGGCCGACGGCGACGCCGACCGTCTCGTCCAGCTGGACGTGCGTTTCTCGTCGCCCGTCTATCCCGGCGAAACGCTGGCCTTCGACATGTGGCGCGAAGGCGATGAAATCCGCTATACGGCGCGCAGCGTCGAGCGCAACATCCAGACGCTGAACTGCGGCGTCGCCAAGGTGAAATGATGAGCGAGAACCGCCCCGCGCCCCTGGAAGGCATCCGCGTGCTGGATCTGAGCCGGGTCCTGGCCGGCCCGTGGTGCACCCAGAACCTGGCCGACCTCGGCGCAGACGTCATCAAGGTCGAACGCCCCGGCGTGGGCGACGACACGCGCACCTGGGGCCCGCCCTATCTGAAAGGCCCCGACGGCCAGGACACGACCGAGGCGGCCTACTACCTCTCTTGCAACCGCAACAAGCGCTCCATCACCATCGACTACGCCACGCCGCAAGGCGCCGAGCTGGTGCGCGAGCTCGCCGCCAAGAGCGACGTCCTGGTCGAGAACTTTAAAGTGGGCGGGCTCAAGAAATACGGCCTGGACTATGAAACGCTGCGCGAAATCAACCCGCGGCTCATCTACTGCTCGGTCACCGGCTTCGGCCAGACGGGCCCCTTTGCCGAACGCCCCGGCTACGATTTCATGGTCCAGGGCCTGGGCGGGCTCATGAGTATCACCGGCGAGCGCGACGATCTGCCCGGCGGCGGGCCGCAGAAAGCCGGCGTGGCGGTCACCGACATCATCACGGGCATGTATGCCGCCGTGGGCGTGCTGGCCGCCTTGCAGGAACGCAACCGCAGCGGGCTGGGACAGCAGTTGGACATCGCCCTGTTCGATTGCCACGTCGCCATGCTGTCCAATCAGAACTCGAATTTCTTCACCACGGGCAAGGCGCCCAAGCGCGCGGGCAATGCCCATCAGAATGTGGTGCCCTATCAGGTGTTCGCCACCTGCGATGGCCACATGATCGTGGCCACGGGCAACGACTCGCAATACCGCGCCTACTGCAAGGCCATCGGCGCGCCCGAGCTCGCTGAAGACCCGCGTTTTCTCGACAACCGCGGCCGCGTGACACATCGCGATGCGTTGATCGCCCTGCTGGTCGACATCATGAAGACCGGCAAGCGCGACGACTGGATCGCCAAGCTGGAAGCCGTGGGCGTGCCCTGCGGGCCGATCAACGACATCGCCCAGGCCTTCGCCCATCCGCAGGCCCGGGCGCGCGAACTGCGCCGCGAGATCCCGCATCCGCTGGGCGGAACCGCCCCGATCACGGCCAGTCCGCTGCGCATGTCGGGGTCGCCCGTGCAATACCGCCGTGCGCCGCCGCTGCTGGGCCAGCACACCGAAGAAATCCTGCGCGAAGTACTGGGCAGAAGCGCCGCGTAATACCTGGCCGGTGCGCGACGATATCACCCGCCCGCGCGCTCCCACTCCATTGCATTCCCATACCCCATGACCGATTCCGCCAACGACTATCAAGACATCCGCGAAGCGGTGCGCGATCTGTGCGCGCAGTTTCCCGCCGAGTATT
>CALGFL010000347.1 GCA_937881145.1 uncultured Bordetella sp. | reverse complement strand
CCACTTGGCCATGCGCTCGCGCGCCAGCATGGACCTGGCCTGGAAGGCGTTGATGTTCATACGGCCAAAAATCAGCTGGCCCGGATTGGTCGGCCGCATCAGGTTCAGCCCTTCCAGGCCGAGCCTGGCGGCGTTGAAATCAACCGGGTCCATGGTGCGGCCGCCGGGCAGCGAGCCTTCGACGGCCGGGTAGTAGTCCGAGTAATGCGGCATGCAGCGGTAGGGAATGCCGATTTGCGCCAGGTAGCGCGCCATGTGGCGCGCCGTCTCGACATAGGCCAGCACCCGGTCGTCGCTGGCCAGCCCCTTGGCGCAGGCCTTGACGTAGCCAAAGGCCACATCGATGCTGTCGCGCAGCCCGGCCTTGGGCATGTCGTGGTTATCGGGAATCCAGATGCCGCCGCCCGAGAGGGCCGAGGTGCCGCCGGCCAGCGCGGTCTTCTCAAGCACCAGCGCCTTCAGGCCCTCGTCGCTGGCGCAAATGGCCGCCAGCAGCGCGCCGGCGCCCGCGCCGACGACGATGACGTCGAACGCCTGGTTTTCTGTCAACGTGGGTTGTGGCATGGCGCCTCCTGTTGTCATGCGTTGCGTCCGGTCAGACGAAGGGGTCCATGTTGGGCAGGCCCAGCATCACGGCGCCGTGCGCGCGCGCATAGGTGTCGGTGTTGTTGGCGATGTGGCCGCGCGACTGGTGGATGTCGCGGAAGAATCGCTCGATCGGGTTGGTCTTGTAGGCGCCCGATGCGGCGGTGGCGCGCAGCAGCTCGTCCACATGACGCGCGCAGACCTTGGGCACCTGCGACGACTGGGCGCGCTGCAGCAGGCGCTCCTCGACGGTCATCGAATCGCCGGTCTTGGCGCATTCGACGACACGGGCGAAATTGCGCATCAGCACCAGCTTGAGCGCGTCGGAGGCCATCATGGCCTCGCTGACGGCGAGTTGGGCGTTGACATCCTCGGCGGTCTTGCCGCCATGCTTGCCGACGTGGGCGGCGGCGCGCTGGCGAAACTCGGCAATCGCCCCGTCGAGCGCACCGATGCAGGCGGTCGAGACGGCGCGCTGGAACACCTGGATGAACGGGATGTGATAGAGCCAGCCGTCATTGAGCGCGCGGCCCGGGCAAGCGGCGTCGCTATGGTCGTTCGTGGCGTTGACGCGGTAGGCCGGCACAAAGGCGTTCTCGACCACGATGTCGTGGCTGCCCGAGGCGCGCAGGCCCAGCACGTCCCAGTTCTGCAAGACCTTGAAGTCCGACTTGGGCAGCAGGAAGGTGTTGTGCTCCATGCCGCTGCCATCGGCCTTGGGCAGCAGCGCGCCCAAAAAGATCCAGTCGCAGTGCTCGACGCCGCTGGAAAATCCCCAGCGTCCCGAAAAGCGGTAGCCGCCCTCGACCTTCTCGGCCTTGCCCACCGGCATGTAGGTCGAGGCAATGCGGGTCGAGCTGTCCTTGCCCCAGACGTCCTGCTGCGCCTGCTCGCCATACAGCGGCAGCTCCCAGTTGTGCACGCCAATCACGCCGTAGATCCAGGCGGTGGACATGCAGCCCTCGGCCAGCGCCATCTGCCCCCGGTAGAACACGCGCGGGTCCATCTCGTAGCCGCCCCAGCGCTTGGGCTGCAGGATCCGGAACAGCCCAGCGCGCGCGATATCGGCCACGGTCTCGTCGCTGACGCGGCCTGCATGGTCGGCCGCAAAGGCCCGTTCGGCGAGCGTGGGTGCCAATGCCTTCGCGCGCTCGATCAACTCGATCGCCTCGGGCGTCAAATAGTCTTCGTTCATAGCAGTCATCCTGATAAGTCTTCGGGGACCGCAGCGTCGCGGCCCAAAGGCGGGGGTTGTGTGTCATGGGCAACAAGGCGCTACGCCTTGCGAAGGATGAATGCTCCCACCTGGCACCCGACCGTTCATCGTCCGATCAGACTAACGCGGGATTTGATGTTTGAGGTGGTACTGCGGTCGCAAATGCCGCCCGTCCATCCTATTCATCGTCGCCAACGCCATGGCGCCTAGTCCGTGTGAGGGATTTCATGCCGCGACCCGCACGGGACACTCCACCCACCCGCCCCAGGAACAAGCTTATGGATCACCCCAACCCGTCCTTTGACCCGAAGGACTTCCGCAATGCGCTGGGCATGTTCGCCACCGGCGTCACGATTGTCACCGCACGCGCGGATGACGGATCACCGATCGGAATCACGGCCAACAGCTTCAACTCGGTCTCCCTGCAGCCCCCCATGGTGCTATGGAGCCTGGCCAAGAGCGCGCGCAGTCTGTCCATATTCAGCAAGAGCAAGCACTGGAACGTCCACGTTCTCTCCAACGATCAGGATGCCCTGTCCAACCGCTTCGCCCGCGCCGGAGAAGACAAGTTTGCCGGCCTCGAACTCGACGCTTGCGTCAGCGGCGCGCCGTTGATTCCGGGCTGCAGCGCGCGCTTCCAGTGTCGTACCGCCTTTCAATACGATGGCGGTGATCACATCATCTTTGTCGGCGAAGTGATCAACTACGACAGTAGTGCCCTCCCTCCCCTGCTTTACGTCACCGGCAATTACGCCCTGGCTTCGCGCAAGGCGGCGGCCATCTCGACGGAACCCCAGGCGAATGTCGAAGGAGCACTGTATTCGGAGAACCTGCTTGGCTACCTGCTTGGCCGCGCCCACTACCAGTTCGTCAACGGCTTCCGGCGCTCGCTTGAGCAGCGCAGCCTGTCGGACGCCGATTTCTTTGTGCTTTCGTTACTCAGCGTGCGCCAGCCGCTGTCAAGCGACGAGGTCGCCGCCCACATTGCCTATACCGGCATCAACGTCAATGAATCGACCCTGCGCTCCCTGGTCGAGCGCGGCCTGCTGCAGACCGAACCGGGTACGCCGACCGGCTTTCGCCTCAGTCCGGCCGGCAGCAACGCCATCCTGCATATCATGGCACCGGCAAAGACGGCGCAGGATAACGTGCTCGTTCGCATGGGCGAGCAGGAAGCGGCCCC
>CALGFL010000346.1 GCA_937881145.1 uncultured Bordetella sp. | reverse complement strand
TCAAGCTCGGACTGGCGGTTCTCGTCATCATCGCAGGAATCGTAGGGTTCTCGGTGTTGGAGTCGCACTCCATGGGCGTGCGCGTCGGCGTGTTCGTCGGCGGTCTGGTCATCGCCGCGCTCATTGCCTGGTTCAGCGAGCCGGGCCGCCGCACCCTCAGCTTCGGCAGCGAGTCCTACAACGAAATGCGCAAGGTCATTTGGCCGAGCCGCAAAGAAACCACCCAGATGACGGGCATCGTGTTTGCCTTCGTGGTCGCCATGGGCGCGTTCATGTGGGTGATGGACAAATTGATCGAATGGATACTCTACGGCCTGTTGCTGGGCTGGAAATAAAGGGCCGTCATGAGTAAGCGTTGGTATGTCGTCCATGTCTATTCGGGCATGGAAAAAAGCGTCCAGAAGGCCTTGAACGAGCGCATCGAGCGCGCAGGCCTGCAGACTTCCTTCGGCCGCATTCTCGTGCCGTCGGAAGAGGTCGTCGAAATGAAGGGCGGCCAGAAGTCGATTAGCGAGCGTCGTATTTTCCCGGGCTATGTCCTGGTCGAGATGGACCTCACCGATGAAACCTGGCATCTGGTCAAGAACACCAACCGAGTCACCGGCTTCCTGGGCGGTTCGGGCAATCGCCCCTCGCCGATTTCCGAAAAGGAAGTCGAGAAAATCCTCTCTCAGATGGAAGAGGGCGTCGAGAAGCCGCGCCCCAAGGTGCTGTTCGAAGTGGGCG
This sequence comes from uncultured Bordetella sp., assembly GCA_937881145.1. Taxonomy (GTDB): domain Bacteria; phylum Pseudomonadota; class Gammaproteobacteria; order Burkholderiales; family Burkholderiaceae_B; genus Bordetella. Next base: position 4,257 of record CALGFL010000346.1, on the reverse strand, counting down.
AAATGGTGCGCGTCAAGGAAGGCCCGTTTGCAGACTTCAACGGCAATGTCGAAGAAGTCAACTACGAGAAGAGCAAGGTGCGCGTGTCGGTCACCATCTTCGGCCGCGCAACGCCTGTGGAACTGGATTTCAGTCAGGTCGAGAAGACCTGATCTGAGGGGCGCTGCCCCGATAGCTGTACCCCTTTAAGCAGTATTTTCATCAACCCCGGGGAGTCCGCCGCAAGCGGCGAACGTTAGAACCCGCAAGGAGCAAAGCATGGCGAAGAAGATCGTCGGCTTTATCAAGCTGCAAGTGCCGGCTGGTAAGGCTAACCCCTCTCCCCCGATTGGCCCGGCGCTGGGTCAGCGCGGCCTGAACATCATGGAATTCTGCAAGGCGTTCAACGCCAAGACGCAGGGCATGGAGCCCGGCCTGCCGATTCCCGTGGTGATCACCGCCTTCGCGGACAAGTCGTTCACCTTCATCATGAAGACCCCGCCCGCGACGGTCCTCATCAAGAAGGCCGCCGGCGTGCAAAAGGGTTCGCCCAAGCCCCATACCGACAAGGTTGGCAAGCTGACGCGCGCCCAGGCTGAAGAAATCGCCAAGACCAAGCAACCCGATCTGACCGCGGCCGACCTGGACGCCGCCGTCCGCACGATCGCTGGCAGCGCCCGCAGCATGGGCATCACCGTCGAGGGCATCTGATCATGGCAAAACTGTCCAAGCGCGCCGCCGCTATCGCCCAGAAGATCGACCGTACCAAGTTGTACCCGGTCTCTGAAGCCCTGACCCTGGTCAAGGAAACCGCTACCGCCAAGTTCGATGAGTCCATCGACGTGGCCGTGCAGCTCGGTATCGACCCCAAGAAGTCCGACCAATTGGTTCGCGGCTCCGTGGTCATGCCCGCCGGCACTGGCAAAACCGTTCGTGTCGCCGTGTTCGCCCAGGGCGACAAGGCCGAGGCCGCCAAGGCCGCCGGCGCCGATATCGTCGGCATGGAAGACCTGGCCGAAAGCATCAAGGGCGGCAATTTCAATTTTGACGTGGTCATCGCTTCGCCCGACACCATGCGTGTCGTCGGTACGCTGGGCCAGATCCTGGGCCCCCGCGGCCTGATGCCGAACCCCAAGGTCGGCACCGTGACCCCCGATGTCGCCACCGCCGTGAAGAACGCCAAGGCCGGTCAGGTGCAATACCGCACCGACAAGGCCGGCATTATTCACGCCACCATCGGCCGCGCCTCGTTCGGCGTGGAACAACTGCAAACCAACCTGGCTGCCCTGGTCGACGCCCTGCAAAAGGCCCGTCCCGCCGCCGCCAAGGGCATTTACCTGCGCAAGCTCGCCGTCTCGTCGACGATGGGTGGCGGTGCGCGCGTGGAAATTGCTTCGCTGTCGGCCTGAGCCGACGGCACGTAACGTACTTTGGGCCGCACCCGAATTTTCGGGTGTAGCTGTCAAAGACCGCTGGAGTGCATGACCTCACGTTGTAACGAGGTCTTGGGCTTAATACCGGAGATCCTGGGCGACCAGAAAATCCGGATCCAGCGTAGATGGCGCTCCCAGGAAGAATTCTTTATCTGAAGAACTCAACCCAGGCGCCGCATTCGGTAGACGCGCAAGGCCGCAGGAAGGAAAGCCCGAAAGGGAGCCCGAATCCGACCCCAGGCGTCTTTTGATGGAGTGTTCAAACCGTGAGTCTCAATCGTCAAGAGAAAGCGGTCGTGATCGAAGAAGTCTCGGCGCAGGTCGCCAAGGCCCAATCGATCGTGGTCGCAGAGTACCGTGGTCTGGACGTCGCCTCTGTCACCGTACTGCGCAAAACTGCGCGTGAATCGGGCGTTTACCTGCGTGTTCTGAAGAACTCGCTGGCCCGTCGAGCTGTTGCTGGCACGGCTTTCGAGCCGCTGGCCTCGCAACTGACCGGTCCGCTGATCTATGGCATCAGCAACGATCCGGTTTCGGCGGCCAAGGTTCTCGCCGGCTTCGCCAAGAGCAATGACAAGCTCGTGCTGAAGGGCGGTTCGCTGCCCAACAGCGCCCTGAGCGCTGAAGGTGTGAAGGCCCTGGCCACCATGCCGTCGCGTGACGAGCTGCTCTCGAAGCTGATGGGCACCATGCAAGCCCCGATCGCGCAATTCGTGCGTACGCTCAACGAAGTTCCGACCAAGTTCGCCCGTGGCCTCGCCGCCGTGCGCGACCAGAAGGCCGCCGCCTGAGGTTTCAAACCCTCGGGCTGCCGAACGGAAATTCGTCGAACGACATAGCGACAATCCAACCCTGGCATTTATCCAATTCTGGAGTTCTGAAAAATGGCACTTAACAAAGCTGAAATCCTTGACGCCATCGCTGGCATGACCGTGCTCGAGCTGTCCGAGCTGATCAAGGAAATGGAAGAGAAGTTTGGCGTGTCGGCTGCCGCCGCCGCTGTCGCCGTGGCTGCCGCCCCGGCTGCCGGTGGCGCTGCCGCCGCTGCTGAAGAGCAGACCGAGTTCACCGTCATGCTGGAAGAAACCGGCGCGAACAAGGTCAGCGTCATCAAGGCCGTGCGCGAAATCACCGGCCTGGGTCTGAAGGAAGCCAAGGACCTGGTCGACGGCGCTCCCAAGCCCGTGAAGGAAGCACTGGCCAAGGCTGACGCCGAAGCCGCCAAGAAGAAGCTGGAAGAAGCTGGCGCCAAGGCCACGCTGAAGTAATTCCTGGCTTTGCTGCCCGGGGACAGTGCAGTTTGCCGTCCCCGGGCTTTTGCGTTTCCAGGAAAGCCCTCTTGAATGTAGGGGTTAGCCCGTAAGGCAGCCTCTCGAAAATGCCCAGGCAGCATGGGCACGCATTGCAAGTGGGATTTCCTGGAGTCGTAACACCTGGGGCCGTGGTTGACGGCCCATGCAACCTCGAGTCGGAGTGCTCATGCCTTACTCGTACACCGAAAAAAAGCGCATCCGCAAAAGCTTCGCTAAGCGTGAAGACGTCCAGAACGTGCCCTTCCTGCTGGCGACACAGCTTCAATCCTACCTAACGTTCCTGCAATCCGACGTGCCCTCGGCACAGCGGGCCAGCGATGGCCTGCAAGCCGCGTTTACGTCGATTTTCCCGATTGTCAGCCATAACGGTATGGCGCGCTTGGAGTTCGTCAGCTACGTGCTGGGCGAGCCCGTGTTCGACGTCAAGGAGTGCCAGCAGCGCGGCCTGACCTATGCATCGCCTCTGCGCGCCAAGGTGCGCCTGGTGCTGATGGACCGCGAAGTCAGCAAGCCCACCATCAAGGAAGTGAAGGAACAGGAAGTCTACATGGGCGAAATTCCGCTCATGACCGGCACCGGTTCGTTCGTGATCAACGGCACCGAGCGCGTCATCGTGTCGCAGCTGCACCGCTCGCCCGGCGTGTTCTTCGAGCACGACCGCGGCAAGACGCACAGCTCGGGCAAGCTGCTGTTCTCGGCCCGTGTGATTCCCTACCGCGGCTCGTGGCTGGACTTCGAGTTCGACCCCAAGGACGTTCTGTTCTTCCGCGTCGACCGTCGCCGCAAGATGCCGGTCACGATCCTGCTCAAGGCCATCGGCATGACGCCCGAGACCATCCTGGGCGAGTTCTTCGACTTCGACGATTTCACGCTGCAGAGCGAAGGCGCCATGATGACCGTGGTGTCCGAGCGCTGGAAGGGCGAGATCGCGCGCTTTGACATCACCGACCGCGCCGGCAAGGTGCTGGTCGAGAAGGACAAGCGCATCAACGCCAAGCACCTGCGCGACATGGCCACCGCCGGCATCGAACGCATCACGGTGCCCGAAGACTTCCTGCTCGGGCGCGTGCTGGCCAAGAACATCGTCGACGCCGAGACCGGCGAGATCGTCGCGCATGCCAACGACGAGATCACCGAATCGGTGCTGATCGCCATGCGCGACGCCAAGGTCGCCAGCTTTCAGACCCTGTACACCAACGATCTGGATCGCGGCCCCTACATCTCGCAGACGCTGCGCACCGACGAGACCGCCGACCAGATGGCCGCGCGCGTGGCCATCTACCGCATGATGCGTCCCGGCGAGCCGCCGACCGAAGAAGCGGTCGAGGCCCTGTTCCAGCGCCTCTTCTACAGCGAAGAAACCTACGATCTGTCGCGCGTGGGCCGCATGAAGGTCAACAGCCGCCCGGGTCGCGGCGAAGACAACACCGGTCCGATGACGCTGACCAACTCGGACATCCTCGAGACGATCAAGGTGCTGGTCGAGCTGCGCAACGGCCGCGGCGAAGTCGACGACATCGACCACCTGGGCA
>CALGFL010000345.1 GCA_937881145.1 uncultured Bordetella sp. | reverse complement strand
TCCCAGCATTTCGGCGAACTCGTGGCGGTGAACGGCGTCTCGCTCACTGTCGAGCCCGGCGAACTGCACGCGATCATCGGTCCGAACGGCGCGGGCAAGACCACGTTCTTCAACATGATCAGCGGGTTCTACCGGCCGACGAAGGGCCGCATCGTGTTCGACGGGGCCGACGTCACGGATGTGCCGCCGCAAAACCGCGTGGCCATGGGCATGGCGCGGACCTTCCAGATCACCGAGGTCTTTCGTGAGCTGACCGTGCGCGAAAACCTGCGCGTCGCCGTCGAGGTGACGCAGGGCCTGAGGCTCAAGCTGTTTCGCTCTCCTCAGCAGGCGCGCGAAACCGAAGAGCGCGTCGACGAACTGCTCGATATGGGCGGCTTGGCCGGCAAGGCGGACCGACACGTCGGCGAGCTGTCGCACGGCGACCAGCGTTCGACGGAAATCATGATGGCGCTGGCCTTGAAGCCCAAGCTGCTGCTGCTGGACGAACCCGCGGCGGGCATGGGCAGCCAGGAAACCTACGACACGGCCCTGTTGATACGCCGGCTGCATCGCACGCAAAAACTGACAATTGTCCTGGTCGAGCACGACATGCGCGTCATTTTCAACCTGGCCGACCGCATCACCGTCCTGACCGAAGGCGAAGTGCTGGAACGCGGCACGCCCGACGAAATTGCCGCCAGCGAAAAAGTGCAAGTCGCCTACCTGGGGGAAACGCATGAAGGCGCTTGAGATACAGCAACTCAATACCTACTACGGCAAGAGCCACATCCTGCACGGCATCGATCTGGAGGTCAACGAAGGCGAACTGGTCACGCTGCTGGGCCGTAACGGCGCGGGTAAATCCACCACGCTGCGCAGCATCATGGGGCTGACGCCCGCGCGCGCCGGCCATGTGAAGATCTTCGGCACCGATTCCACGCACCTGCCGCCGTTTCGCGTCGCCGGCCTGGGCGTGGGCCTGGTGCCCGAGGGGCGCCGCGTCTTCTCGAACCTGACCGTCGACGAAAACCTCAAGGTGCCGGTGGACCGTCCGGGGCCGTGGAACATCGCGCGCATCTACGAAGCGTTTCCGCGCCTGGCCGAACGCAAGGGGCACAAAGGCGGCCAGCTGTCCGGCGGCGAACAGGAGATGCTGTCCATCGCCCGCGTGCTGCTGCTCAACCCCAAGCTGCTGATGCTCGACGAGCCTTCGCAGGGCCTGGCGCCGCTGATCGTGCAGCATGTCTTCGACATCATCGTCGCCGCGCGCAACGAGGGCACTGCGGTGCTCCTGATCGAACAGAACGTGCGCGCCGCGATCCGGGTGGCCGACCGCGCCTATGTGCTCGATCGCGGTTCCATCACGTACAGCGGCGTCGCCGCCGAATTCGGCAAGGACGAAAAGCGCGTGCAGGAGCTGGCCGGCGCCAGCGCCCAGAAATGGGACTTCCCCGACGATTGACCGTCATGGACATACGCGCGCTCGACGTGGGCGACCTCGAACTCGTCTGCCGCCACCGCGAAGAAATGTTTCGCGACGCAGGCAGCGACGACGACGTGCTGTTGCCCATGACCGAGCATTTCCGCATCTGGGTCAAACCGCGCCTGCTGGACGGCTCGTATTTCGGCTATGCAATGCTGGACGGCGGTGTGCCCGTGGCGGGAATCGGCCTGATGCTGATCGACTGGCCGCCGCATCCTTCGCACCCGACGCAGGACAAGCGCGGCTATGTGCTCAACGTCTTCGTCGAACCCGCGTACCGCAAGCGCGGGCTGGCCCGAGAGCTGATGCGCCTGGCGCAAGCGGAGTTCGCCCGGCGCGGCATCGGCTATGCGATCCTGCACACAACGGCCAAGGGTCAGCCGCTCTATCAGGATGAGGGTTGGGCGGGCACGACCGAGATGGCCAAGGCCGTGCCGCGGTAAAACACATAACCGGAGAGGGTTGCTGCGCGTTTTTCGAAACGTGCAGCACAATCCTCAGGAAATGATCTCGAGCTTGGCGATGCCCAAAGCCAGAGTCTTGGCGCCCACATCGCGGAACTGAATCTGTGCCTGGGCGTCCTGCCCTGCCCCACTCAGGCCGATGATGGTGCCATCGCCAAAGCGCGCATGGCGTACGCCCTGGCCGATGCGGTAGTGGATGTCGCCCACCTGCACGCCGTTGGATACGCCGCGCGGCGCGCGAGGTGTGACGCTGCTGGCGTGCGTGCGGCCAAACGCGTCGCCGCGCCAGCCGCTGGCCGACGATGATGACGAACCGCGGCTACCTTTGAAATCGTCCCCCCACGATCCGCCTCGAGCCAGGCCGGCCTTGGGCGTGATCCACTTCAGATGCGACTCGGGGATTTCATCGAGAAAGCGCGAGCGCATGGCGTAGCGCGTCTGGCCGTGCAGCATGCGGCTTTGCGCCAGGGTCAAGTACAGCCGCTCGCGCGCCCGAGTGATGGCCACGTACATCAGGCGGCGCTCTTCTTCCAGGCCGGCCTGTTCGAGGATGCTGTTCTCGTGCGGAAACAGACCCTCTTCCAGGCCGGTGATGAAGACCGCATCGAACTCCAGACCCTTGGCCGCATGCACCGTCATCAGCTGCACGGCGTCCTGCCCGGCTTCGGCCTGATGGTCGCCGGCTTCGAGCGCGGCATGCGACAGGAAGGCGTCCAGCGGGCTCAATCCCACGGCGACCACGCCGTCGGCATCGATCGCGGGAAAGGCGGCGTCCGCTTCGCCGCTGGCGGGCGGCGCGATGCCGGACGGCAAGCCATCGTAGTTTTCTTCGTTGGCGAACACGGCCGCGGCGGTGATGAGTTCGTTCAGGTTCTCCAGCCGCTCGGCGCCTTCGCGCTCGGTCTTGTAATGCGCGATCAGGCCGCTGCCGTCGAGCATGTGCTCGACCAGTTCGGGCAGGGGCAGCTCTCGGGTTTCCTGGGCCAGGCGGGCGACGAGCTGGGCGAACTGAGCGAGGTTGGAGCCGCCCTTGCCCGCCACCATGGTCACCGCGCCGTGCAGGCTGGTGCCGTGCGCGCGTGCGGCGTCGGCCAGCTGTTCCAGCGTGCGCGCGCCGATGCCGCGCGTGGGAAAGTTGACCACCCGCATCCACGAGGTATCGTCGTTGGGGTTGGCCATCAAGCGCAAATAGGCCAACGCGTGCTTGATCTCCTGCCGCTCGAAAAAGCGCAGGCCGCCGTACACCTTGTAGGGAATGCCGGCGGAGAACAGGTTGTGCTCCAGAACGCGCGACTGTGCGTTGCTGCGATAGAGCACGGCAATTTCGCGGCGCGAGCGCCCTTCGGCCACCAGCGCGCGCACTTCGTCGACCAGCCACTGTGCTTCCATGGCATCGCTGGGCTGCTCGATGACGCGCACCTGCTCGCCCTCGCCCTGGTCGGTCCACAGGTTCTTGCCCAGGCGGCCGCTGTTGTGGTCGATGAGCGCGTTGGCCGAATCCAGGATGTGGCCGTAGGAGCGGTAATTCTGCTCCAGGCGTATGACGGTGCCGCGCGCGTAATCGCGTTCGAAGTCGGCCATATTGCCCACGTGCGCGCCGCGAAAGGCATAGATGGACTGGTCGTCGTCGCCCACCGCGAAGATGTGCGCCCCGCCCCCGGCCAGCAGTCGCAGCCATTTGTACTGCAGGATGTTGGTGTCCTGGAATTCGTCGACCAGAATGTGGCGAAAGCGCCGCTGGTAATGTTCGCGCACCGGCGCGTTGCGCGACAGCAGTTCGTAGGCGCGCAGCAGCAGTTCGGCGAAATCGACCACGCCTTCGCGCTGGCACTGCTCCTCGTAAAGCTGGTAAAGCTCGACCAGGCGGCGGCTGTGGGCGTCCCAGGCTTGCATCTGGCCCGGGCGTTCGCCGCCCTCTTTGGCGTTGTTGATGAAGCGCTGTACATCGCGCGGCGGGTATTTTTCGTCGTCCACGCCGTGGGCCTTGAGCAGGCGCTTGATCGCCGCCAGTTGGTCGGCCGTATCGAGAATCTGGAAAGTCTGCGGCAACCCGGCGTCGCGATGATGCGCGCGCAGCATGCGGTTGCACAGGCCGTGGAAGGTGCCTATCCATAAACCGCGCGTGTCGATGGGCAGAATGGCCGTCATGCGCGCGAGCATCTCGCGCGCGGCTTTATTGGTGAAGGTGACGGCCAGCAAGCTGTAGGGGCTGGCCTGGCCGGTCTGGATGAGCCAGGCCATGCGGGTGGTCAGCACCCGCGTCTTGCCGCTGCCGGCCCCGGCCAGCACCAGCGCATGCTGCGCTTCCAGCGTGACAGCGGTCCGCTGTTCGGGATTGAGTTTGTCCAGCACTACGAAAAAGTCCCAAAAAACAATTCGGCCCCCACTGGGGGCCGAAACCCGGGGGGCCGAAACCTTGAGCCAGTCGGATAATTATGCCGCGTAACGGCGCAGGCGCACGGCGAACTGCTCCAGGCCGGTGATGCCGCTTTTTTGAGCGCGCTGGCACCAGGCCTGCAGATCGGCCAGCAATTGCTCGCTGCTGGCGCTGGAGCTTTCCCAGAGACGGCCCAGCTCGCGGCGCATCTGCACCAGGGTGGACAGCATGGGGTGCTGAGCGATGGCGTTGTCGACCTCGGCGATCTGCTCGGGCTGCAGCACTTCTTCGTTGCGAGTCAGGGAGCGGCGCAGACGGATGCGGTCGGAACGGTTCTGCAGCTTGGAAAGTTCTTCTCGGGCAGCCTGGCGGACGACGTCGGCGTAGCGGGCCATGACTTCGTAGCGGTGCGTGATGACGCCTTGCAGGGTGCGCAGGTCGATGGCGCGGGCGCCGGTATCGAGCTTGAGCTTGGGTGCGACCTTCTTGATCTTGGCCAGGCCCAGCACGCGCAGCACGCTGATGTAGCCCCAACCCACGTCGATTTCGAACCACTTGGTCGAAAACTTGGCCGACGTGCCGTGCGCGTGGTGGTTGTTGTGCAGCTCTTCGCCGCCGATGATGAAACCCCAGGGGAACACGTTGGTGCTGGTGTCAGGGCTGTTGAAGTTGCGGTAGCCCCAGTAGTGGCCAATGCCGTTGACCACGCCGGCCGCCCAGAAGGGGATCCAGGCCATTTGCACGGCCCACACGGTCAGGCCGATAGCGCCGAACAGCGAGATATCGATGGCCAGCATGATGAGCACGCCCCACAGGCTGTGCTTGGCGTAAAGGTTGTCTTCGAGCCAGTCGCTGGGCGTGCCATGGCCGAATTTAGCCATGGTTTCCTGGTTGTTGGCCTCGACGCGATAGAGATCGGCGCCGCGGAACAGCACCTTCCAGATGCCGAACATCATGGGCGAATGCGGATCGCCCTCTTTTTCGCACTTGGCATGATGCTTGCGGTGGATGGCGACCCATTCCTTGGTGACCATGCCGGTGGTCATCCACAGCCAGAAGCGGAAGAAGTGCATGACCGCCGGATGCAGGTCCAGACCCCGGTGCGCTTGGCTGCGGTGCAGGAAGACCGTGACGGCCACAATGGTGACGTGGGTCATGACCAGCGTATAGATTACGACCTGCCACCAATGCGCCTGGGTCAGGCCACCTGTCAGGAAAGAAGAAATGAGTTCCATAAAGCTGTTGTTCCGCCTCTGTAGAGGTACACGCAGTAGGGGTACGCGTAAAGTACCGAAAGGGATTCTATCGATTCTAGCCTATTCGAGGCCTGTTTTGACAGCTAAATTTCAAATACTTCCCATGCAAAATCAAGGACTAAGGATGCAAACATCGAGCTTCGGGCGCGTGCTGCTGACCCTCGCCGCCCTGGCTTGCGCCGCCCCGGCCCTGGCCGAGGATCAAGCCCCGCCGCCGCTGCGGCCTGGCCAGCAGATCATCCTGGCCAATTACTTCGAACTCAGCGGCAGCGGCTGCAGCGCCTTGAGTCCGCCCATCATCACCATCACCCAGAAACCCGCCCTGGGCACTCTCATCGTGTCGCGTACCCAGGGGGTGGTCAACACCAGTTCGCCCCAGTGCGCGGTGCGGTCCAAGGTGCTGCCCATCTCCCAGGTGTTGTATACCGCCAACAAGCCGGGGCTGGACACCATGGCCTGGTCCGTTACCTTTCAGCAGCGCTGGGGGCCGCGCGGCAAATATCCGCGCATGGACTACGGCAGCGCCCGACTGAAGATCAATCCTGGCCCGCCTCTGCCGGCGCCGCCGATTCCGGCGCCGCGGGCGTCGGCTCGGTAGACGGCTCGGCGGCTTCGTCCGGCTGCGCCGCACTGCGGGCAACGGCTTTCTTGCGCTCGAACACGGCGGCGAAAAAGCCGTCCGTGCCGTGCCGGTCGGGGCGCAGTTGCATATAGGGGCCGTTCAGCGCCAGATTCGGCACGCGCTGGGCCAGCAGGGCCGCCGCGTCCAGGCGCTCGAAGTCCGGATGCTCTGCCAGGAAGCGCTCGGCCTGCTTGCTGTTTTCCTCTTCGAGCAGACTGCAGGTGGCGTAGACCAGGCGCCCTCCCGGCGCCACGCAGCGCGCGGCGCTTTTCAGGATGCGATGCTGCAGGTCGGTGAGCTCAACCAGCGACTCGGGGTGCTGGCGCCATTTCAAGTCGGGATTGCGGCGCAGCGTGCCGATACCGCTGCAAGGCGCGTCGACCAGCACGCGCTGGGCCTTGCCGGCCAGGCGCTTGACCCGCGTGTCGTTCTCGCCTTCGATGACCACGGGCACTACGTTGGACAGGCCGCTGCGGGCAAAACGCGGCTTGGCGCGCGCCAGGCGGGCCGCCGATACGTCGAAGGCATACAGCCTGCCGGTGGAACGCATCAGCGCACCCAGCAGCAGCGTCTTGCCTCCGGCGCCGGCGCAGAAGTCGATGATCATCTCGCCGCGACGCGGCGCCACCAGCAGGGACAGCAACTGGCTGCCTTCGTCCTGCACTTCCAGGCTGCCGTTCTCGAACTGCGGCCAGCGGTTCACCGGAGGGTGCCCCGCCACGCGGATGCCCCAGGGCGAATACGGCATGGGCTCTGGCGCGTAGCGCGCGCCAGGCCCCTCGCGCAGCACGGCCAGCAGGGCATCGCGCTCGACCTTGAGCGGATTGGCGCGCAGATCCAGCGGCGCGGGTTTGTTCAAAGCCTGCATCAGGCTCTCGGGCTCGTCATGGTCGCCCAGACGCTGCGCCAGCCAGTCCGGCATGCTGTGGCGCACTTCGCGCGACAACGTCGCCGGATCGATCTTCGCGGCGTACGAGAGCCATTCGTTCTCGTCGGGCTGCAACGCCTCGGCCAGACGCTCCTGCCCTATCGTGGCCGCCAGGCCCAGAACTGCCAGACGACGCGCGGCGGATCCCACGCCCGTCTCGGCCAGGCGGCGATAGCGGCGCAGGTGGCGCAGCACGTCGTAGACCGCCTCGGAGATTTCGCCGCGGTCGCGGCCGCCCAGCTTGGGGTTGGCGCGCAGCCAGAGCGACAGGATCGCGTCGGCGGGCTGGGCCCATTGCAGGACTTCGCCCAGCACGCGCTGCACCTGCTCGATGCGCATGGCCGCCAACGGCATGCGAGGACGGTCGTCGCGCGGCGCGAGACGATTGCCGCCCGTGGCACGGCCACGGGGTACTGAAGGTTTGCTCATGGATGTTCCAGCATGAAAAGTCGTTGCGGCTCGCCCGCTACGTCGACCCGATGATCGGCCGTCAGCACGACGCGGCCCTCGGCCAGCCAGCGCGCCGCGGCCGGATAGGCCATGTGCTCGACGCGCAGTACGCGCCCGGCCAGGGTTTCGGGCGTGTCGCCGGGGAGCACCGGCACGCAACCCTGCGCGATGATGGGGCCGTGGTCGAGCACCGGCGTGACAAAGTGCACCGTGCAGCCGTGTACGCGCACGCCGGTAGCCAGTGCCTGGGCATGCGTGTGCAGGCCCGGAAACAGCGGCAGCAGCGAGGGATGAATGTTGACCAGGCGATCCGCGTAGCGCGCCACGAAGCCGGCGGTGAGTACGCGCATGAAGCCGGCCAGCAGCACGTAGTCGGGCTGGTGGCGGTCGATTTCGTCGGCCAGGGCGTTATCGAACGCTTCGCGGCTGGGATAGTTCTTGTGGCTCAGGCCGCAGGTCGCGATACCCGACGCGCGTGCCCAGTCCAGGCCCGCGGCGTCGGGGCGGCTGGAGATCACGGCGACGATTTCGGCTGGCCAGGACTCGCGCCGGCACGCCTGGACCAGCGCCTGCATATTGCTGCCGCGGCCCGAGATGAGAATGACGAAGCGGCGCGCACGGGTGCCCGGCGCAGCGGTGCAAGCGGACGAAAGATCGGCGCAATCCGGCAAAATGGGTTCCAAAATCAGGGTCGGAAAGTCGGGGAAAGTCCCGAAATTGTAAACTCTCGCCTGTGAAACCCGTGCCGCGCATCTTTCGCCATACCCCTTCGCCCGATCCGCGCCCCGCGTGCGCCCTGACCATCGGCAATTTCGATGGCGTGCACCTGGGCCATCAGGCCATCTTGGCCCGCGTGCGCCAGGAGGCCCAGGCCCGCGGGCTGATGCCGGCCGTCATGACCTTCGAACCGCATCCGCGCGAATACTTCGCCACGCTCTACCAACGCCCGGAACTGGCGCCTACCCGCATATCGGGTTTGCGCGACAAGCTCTCGGCCCTGACCCAGGCCGGCATCCAGGAGATCTTCGTGCAGCGCTTCGACGCGCACCTGGCCGCCATGTCGGCCAACAGCTTCATCGAAGACCTTCTGG
>CALGFL010000344.1 GCA_937881145.1 uncultured Bordetella sp. | reverse complement strand
GCGATGAATTTCTCGCGCGGCATGGGCCGCGCAAACAGATAGCCCTGCGCGTAATCGCAGCCGGCCACGCGCAGAAGATCGCACTGCGCCTGCGTTTCCACGCCTTCGGCCACTACCTTCAGCCCCAGCTTGTGCGCCATGGCGATGATGGCCTCGACGATGGTCTGATCGCTGTGGCTGGACGCCAGCGCGTTGATGAAGGAGCGGTCTATCTTCAGTTCGTCGAGGTCGAATTTCTGCAGATAGGACAGGGCGGAATAGCCGGTACCGAAGTCGTCGATGCTCACCGTCATGCCGGCGCTGCGAAATTCCTGCAGGGTTTCGGTCACCACCGACCGCTCGTCCAGAAGCAGTCTCTCGACGATCTCCACGGACAACAAGTCGGCCGGCAGCGACGCCTGCCGCAGCGTCTGCAGCCATGCGCGGCAGCTGCCGCTGATGAATTGACGCGGCGAGACGTTGATGCCGATCTTGGCGCCGGCTTGCCGCTCGCGCCACCAAGTCGCCAGATCCAGGGCCTGACGGAACACCTCGTCGCCGATCATGCCGATCAGGCCGATCTCCTCGGCGGTGCTAATGAATTCGTCCGGCGGCACCATGCCGCGCGCCGGATGCGGCCAGCGCAACAGCGCCTCCGCCCGCACGGCCTTGCCGGTGGCAAGATCGACGATGGGCTGGTAATGCACCTCGAACTGCTTTTCCTGGACCGCCTGGCGCAAATCGTTGCCCAGGTCGAGCCGCAACCGGGCCTGCACCTGCATGGACGGGGTGAAATAGCAGAACGCGTTCTTGCCCTGTGCCTTGGCCGCATACATGGCCTGGTCGGCATAGCTGAGCAAGGTGCTGTCCGTTCCGTCCTGCGGATAGATGGCAATGCCGATGCTGCCCGTCACATAGACCAGCTTGCCTTCCAGATCGTACGGTTCGGACAACAACTGCAGGATCTTCTGCGCCACCAGGCCGGCCGCGGAGGATTCGGTCATTTGCGGCAGGAGCACGGCGAACTCGTCGCCCCCGAGACGCGCCACGGTGTCGCTGGCGCGCAGCGCCGAACTGACGCGCCGCGCCGCCTGCCGCAACAGCTCGTCGCCGACGTGATGGTCCAGCGTATCGTTCACTTCCTTGAAACCATCCAGATCGATGAACAGCAGCGCCAGCAACTCTTCCTGGCGTCTGGCCCGCAGCAGTTCCTCATCAAGCCTATCGCGCAGCAGCCGCAGATTGGGCAGGCCGGTCAGGGCGTCGTAATAGGCGTCGTGCCGGACCTGCTCCATCTGCTTGCGATCGCTGATGTCGAGGATCACCCCCACCAGCCCGCCGAGCGTGCCGTCGGCCTTGTCGAAGGTGGCTTTGTAGAACACCACGTCGCGCCGGCTGGTGTGCTTGGCGTACGACACCGATGCCTCGTAGGTCTGTGTGCCGCGCGTGGCGAACAGCGCCTTGTCGGCAGCGGCATAGAGTTTGGCGAGGTCGGGCGGAGACAGATCCTGCGTCGAACGGCCCACGATCTGATCACGCGGCAGGCCGACGAATTCCTCGAACGCGCGGTTGCAGCCCAGGTAATGGCCGTCGACATCTTTGTAGAACACCGGGTTGGGAATGGTGTCCACCAGCCGGGTGATGAACTGCAGTTGGTTGGCCGATTCCCTTTCGGCCCGACGGCGTTCGGAGATGTCCTGCAGCAAGCCGATGGTGGCCGGCGTGTTGCGATAGCTCACCGTCACGCTGAAAACCTCGGCGTCGAAAACCGAACCGTCGCGCCGCAGGCCCTGGAATTCGTACGCACAGGCCTGCGTTTCCCCTCTCATGCGCCTGGCAATCTCGCCCGCGACGCGCTCGCGGTCGTGCTCGGCGGTCAGTGCCTGCGACGTCATGCCCGCGCACAGCTCGGCCGAGGTATAGCCGAACAGGCTCGCCAGCCTTTCGTTGACGAAGACAAAGCGCCCGTCCTGCACCACGTATACGCCGACCAGCGTGTTGCTGCACAGGCTCCGCAGCAGGGTATCGGCTTCGCTCACCAGATACTGAAACAAGGGCTGGCCGCTTCGAGTCATAACATCCCACGCAAGATTCAGGGATCATTAAAGCTACGCCTATTGGAGACGGATCACAACGGCGGGCGCGTGTGTATACCAACAAAAATCCTCAGAATTTTGCATTCTTGGTATTCGGGACAGTCTCGAACCGGCTTTCCGGCGCCGTATGGACCACAAAACCGCGAACACCGAAGCGCAGCGGCGCTCCGTGGACCGAACCGGTCGGCATCCAGGATCGCGCCTTACGGTTTCCCGCGCCGCCGCGCCACTTCCGACAAACTGTCGAGCAGCGCCTCGAACTTGCGGGCAATGTCGGCCTCGGGCACGCAGGCATAGCCCAGCAGCAGGCCTTGCCGCGGCGGCTCGCCGCCCGCCGGTGCGACGTCGTAGTAGCGCGACAGCGGCCGGGTCAGCACGCCGCGGGCGTGCGCCGCGCGCACCACCGCCTGGTCGGACATCTCTTCGGGCAAATCCAGCACCAGGTGCAGGCCGGCATCGCTGGAGTCGCGATGCAGCCATTGCGGCCCCAGGCGGCGCTCGATCAGATTGACCAGCATGGCGCGGCGGCGTCCGTACAGCACCCGCATGCGCCGCACGTGGGCCGCATAGTGCCCTTCGGCCATAAAGGCCGCAACGGCCGCATGCGTCATAAGATGCCCCTCGCGGTACAGCTCGGCGTGCGCGGCCTGGAAGGCCTCGACCAGCAGTTTGGGCAGCACCAGATAAGCCAGGCGCAAGCCGGGATACATGGTCTTGCTGAAGGTGCCCAGATAAATTACCGGCGCGTCGGATTCCAGGCCCTGCAGGCATGGAATGGGACGCCCGGTGAATCGGAACTCGCTGTCGTAGTCGTCTTCGATGATCCAGCTGCCCCATTGCCGCGCCAAGG
>CALGFL010000343.1 GCA_937881145.1 uncultured Bordetella sp. | reverse complement strand
CCGTTTTAGGCGGGCTGCTGCTGGATAACGCCGCCTGGGAGCGTGTCAGCGACACGCTGCGCGAAGAGGATTTTTATCGTCACGATCATCGGCTGATCTGGCATCACATCGCCCGCCTCATCGAGCTGTCGCGGCCGGCCGACGTGATTACCGTGCACGAGTCGCTGACCAGCGCCGGCAAGGCCGAAGAGGTCGGCGGCCTGGCCTACATCAACGCCCTGGCGCACAACACGCCGTCGGCGGCCAACATCCGCCGCTACGCCGAGATCGTCAACGAGCGCGCCACACTGCGTCGCCTGGTGTCGATCGCCGACGAGATCTCGGCCAACGCGCTCAACCCGCAGGGCAAGGAAGCCAAGCAACTGCTCGACGAAGCCGAGGCCAAGGTCCTGCAGATCTCGCAGGAAGGGCAGCGCGGCCTGGCGGGCTTCCAGCAGATCCAGCCCCTGTTGTCGCAAGTGGTCGAGCGCATCGACGAGCTTTACCACCGCGAGGGCGATTCCGACGTCACCGGCGTGCCCACGGGCTTCTCCGACCTGGACAAGATGACTTCGGGGCTGCAGCCAGGCGACCTGGTCATCGTGGCGGGCCGCCCCTCCATGGGCAAGACCTCGTTCTCGATGAACATCGGTGAGCACGTGGCGATCGAACAGGGCCTGCCGGTGGCGGTGTTCTCCATGGAAATGGGCGCGGTGCAGCTGGCCATGCGCATGCTGGGTTCGGTCGGCATGCTGGACCAGCATCGCATGCGCACGGGCAAACTCACCAACGAAGACTGGCCGCGCGTGACGCACGCGGTTTCCAAGATGCAGGACGCCCTGGTCTTCATCGACGAGACGCCCGCGCTCACGGCCATGGAAGTACGCAGCCGCGCGCGCCGTCTGCATCGCGAATGCGGGCAGCTGGGCCTGATCATCATCGACTATATCCAGCTCATGTCGGGTGGCAGCGGCAGCGAGAACCGCGCCACCGAGATCTCGGAAATCAGCCGTTCGCTCAAGGGCCTGGCCAAAGAGCTGGGCTGTCCTCTGATCGCGCTATCGCAGCTCAACCGCAGTCTGGAACAGCGGCCCAACAAGCGCCCGGTGATGAGCGACCTGCGCGAATCGGGTGCCATCGAACAGGATGCGGACGTGATTCTGTTCATCTACCGCGACGAAGTCTACAACCCGGATTCGCCGGACAAAGGCTCGGCCGAAATCATCATCGGCAAGCAGCGCCACGGTCCCATCGGCACCGTGCGCCTGACTTTCCAGGGCTCCAGCACGCGCTTCCTGAACTTCTCGGCGTCAGGGTACTAACGCCCCGGCATGGTCCTTCCGGGCCTTGCGCGCGGATGGCGTAATATATCGTCGTTTATAACGAAACGAAGATGCGTCTTATGGTCTGCAAACTGCTGCGCACGATCGGTTTCGCCCTGGGCTTGGCCATTACCGCGGCCAGCGCACCGGCCCGGGCCGCCGACAACGGCACCGTGAGCGTCCTGTACGCCGGCTCGCTCGTGAACCTGATGGAACACAGTGTCGGTCCCGCATTCAGGCAGGCGACGGGCTTGAACTTGCAGGGCTACGCCGCGGGCTCGAACAAGATCGCCAACGAGATCAAGGGCAGGCTGCGCCGCGGCGACGTATTCATCAGCGCGAGCCCCAAGGTCAACGGCTCCCTGATGGGCGAGGTCAACGGCAATCACGTGACCTGGTACGTGACTTTCGCCAGGTCGCCGCTGATGATCGGCTACAACCCGCGCAGCAAGTTCGCCAGGGACTTCAAGACCAGGCGTTGGGACAAGGTGCTGCAGGAACCGGGCATCCGCATCGGCCGCACCGATCCCAAGCTCGATCCCAAGGGCGCATTCGCCATGCAGATGGTGACTCGTGCCGCCGAGCTTTACCACCAACCCGATCTGGTGCAGAAGATCCTGGGCGCGCCCGAGAACCCGGCACAGGTGCTGCCGGAAGAAACGCTCATCGGCCGGCTGCAGTCCGGCCAGCTCGACGCGGGCTTTTTCTACTCGACCGAAATCTCCGATCTGAAGATTCCCGCCGTGGCCCCCGATGCCGCGCTGCATACCCAGGCGGACTACACCCTGACCATTCTTGCCGACGCACCCAATGCCGCGGGCGCCGCCAAGTTCGTCGACTTCCTCTTGAGCAGGCAGGGCAAGGCGCTGCTCGAGGCGCACGGCATCGAGGTGGCCAAACCCGCCGTGACCGGCAATCCGCTGACGATGCCTGCGTCGGTGCAGGCCGTGGTTGAAGCCCCCGTCCAATGAAACCCTTTTCGGTCCGGCCTGGCGCGGCCCGGCCGCTCGCATGGCTGGCCGCGCTGCTCGCGCTTTATCTTTGTGCGCCGTTTCTTGCCGGCATCGCGCAGATCGGCCAGGCCGACTGGGCCAACGTCGACTGGCGCCAGACCTGGTCCGCGGTCGGCGTCTCGGTCGCCAGCGCGAGCGTCTCGACCCTGATCGTGCTGCTGGGCGGCGTGCCGCTGGGCTATTTCCTGGCGCGCTCGACCTCGCGCCGCATGGCGGTCCTCGGCTTCGTCGTGCAACTGCCGCTCGCGCTGCCGCCGCTCACCAGCGGCGTGCTGCTGCTGTTCCTGCTCGGCCCATACAGCTTCGTCGGCAGCCTGTTCGGCGGCACCCTGACCGATTCGTTCGCGGGCATCGTGATCGCCGAGAGCTTCGTGTCGGCGCCGTTTCTCCACCTCGCCGCACATTCGGCCTTCGCGGCGGTCGATCCCGTCTACGAAGATGTCGCGGCCACGCTCGGCCATCATGCCGGCAGCCGCTTCCTGCGCATCATGCTGCCTATCGCGTGGCCGGCCATCGGGGCGGGGCTCGCGCTCGCGTGGCTGCGCGCATTCGGCGAATTCGGCGCGACGGTCATGGTCGCCTACCACCCGTATTCGCTGCCCGTCTATACCTATGTGATGTTCGGCAGCCTGGGCCTGCCGGCGATGATGCCGCTGCTGCTGCCCACGCTTGCGATCGCGATACTGTGTGCGGCCTTGTCGATCTGCCGACGCCGTGGCCGCACCGCGTCCGATGCAATGGGCGTTGCGGATACCGCGGCCGAGGAGACGGCGGGCATCGTGCCGGGCGCCCAGGCGCCCGCCGACGACACGCGTCTGGCCTTCGAGCTGGAGCACCGAGCCGGTGCCTTCCACCTCGATGTGCGTTGGGCTCCGAGCGCCAGGAGGCTCGCCATCGTCGGCCCTTCGGGTTCCGGCAAATCGATGACGCTGCGGTTGATCGCCGGTCTCGAACAGAACAAGCGCGACGTATCGCACAGTCACGTGATGCTCGGCGATATCGACCTTGCCGCGCTGCCGCCCGAACGCCGGCGCATCGGCTACATGCCGCAGGACTACGGCCTTTTCCCGCACATGACGGTGGCGCAGCAGCTGGCTTTCCCGGTCGCGGCCGACGCGGCCGGCGCGCGCTATTGGCTCGACCACCTGGGTTTGAGCAGCCTCACGCGGCATCTGCCTTCGCAGCTGTCGTTCGGCCAGCGGCAGCGCGTCGCGCTGGCGCGCGCATTGACGCAGAGCAGCCAGCTGCTGCTGTTCGACGAGCCGTTCTCCGCTCTCGATACGCCGCGCCGCCGCCTGCTGCAGGCCTCGCTGCGCGCGCTGCAGCGAGATATCGACGCAGTCACGATTGTCGTCACGCACGATCCGGATGAAGCCGCACTGCTCGCCGACGAGATCCTGGTGCTCGAGCATGGCCGCGTACTTCAGGCCGGTCCGGTGCGCGAGCTGTTCGCGCGCCCGGCCAGCGTGCGCGTCGCCGAGCTCCTGGGACTGCCCAACATCGGGGAGGGCATCGTGTGCGACGACGGCGGCATCGATACGCAGGCCGGTCTCGTGCTGCGCCCGGATGCCTGCGGACACGACGCAGGGTCGCGCGTATTGTGGCGCGTCGCGCCGGACGGCATGCGCGCCGCCGATCACGGCGCCTACACCGGCCGCATCGAGAGTCTGCAACTGCGGCGCGGCGAGCGCTACGCGCAGGTGCGGATCGGCGACCTCTTGTTCGAGGCGCGCGCCGACGAGTCCGCGTTCGACAATGCCTCGACGTGCTTGCATATCGACCCGTCATCGATCTCGATCTGGCTGCCGGCATTGGTTTGATATCGATGCTCCAAGACGCCGGTAGTCGGTCGGGATGCGCCAGGGCCGCCGGGACGAGGAAGACGAAAGCCGAGGCCCCGTCCAGGGGCCGAGTCAGCCGACCAGGCTGCCATCTCCCGGCCCTGGCGCATCCAGGCCGGCGGCTTAAGCAAGAGATGCGCAGATCCCCAGACTCAAACCCGGCTGTGCCCGTCTAGCCCTCTGCCGACAATGCAATAATGTTCGACTTACCTCGCTATGCATGAAGCCGGAGATCATCTTGAACCGCATCGACTATCCCGCGCGTGACCAGGAGGTCGGCGCCGCCGACTCTACCCAGGACACTACCCGCATCGACGACACGCGCATCGGCGCGGTGCGTCCGCTGATTTCCCCGGCGCTGCTGCTCG
>CALGFL010000342.1 GCA_937881145.1 uncultured Bordetella sp. | reverse complement strand
TCTCGCCCTATGTGCTGCGTGCCATGGGCGAGCGCGCCGCGCGCCGCTGGTTCCTCACGGGCGAAGTCAGTACGGTCGCCGAGGCCTGGCGCATGGGCCTGGTGCACGAGCTATGCGAAGACGGCGCGATCGACCAGCGCGTGCACCAGCTGCTCGAAGCCTTCATGCTGGCATCGCCGTCGGCGCTGGCCGAATGCAAGCGCCTGATCCGCGACGTGGCCGGCCAGGCCATCGCCGCGCCGATCATCGACGAGACCATCGCGCGGCTGGCCGCGCAGCGCGCCACGCCCGACGGCCGCGAAGGCCTGGCTTCGTTCCTGGAAAAGCGCAAGCCCGCGTGGGTGGTGGAACGGGACGACGATCCGGGGGCGTGATCGATTACACCTGGCCGCTCAGCCGTACTTTGCCGGCCGCCCCGGGTTGGCGCGACCCGCGCCCGGCAATTATTTTTCATCGCCTGTCGAAACGCGCCACGGCCGTTCGACTATGCAACAAGGGCGCCGCCCTTGCTTGCAAACCAGGAGATCGAAATGCGTGTCATGGTAATCGTGAAAGCCAGCAAAGAATCCGAAGCGGGCATCCTGCCCAGCCAGGAGCTGATGCTGGAGATGGGGCGTTTCAATGAGCAACTGGCCGAGGCCGGCATACTGGAGGCGGGCGACGGCCTCAAACCCAGTTCGCACGGCGTTCGCGTGCGCTTCTCGGGCGCCGCGCGCACGGTGATCGACGGCCCTTTCGCCGAAACCAAGGAGCTGGTGGCCGGCTTCTGGATCTGGAGAGTCAACAGCATCGAGCAAGCCATCGAATGGGTGCGCCGCTGCCCCAACCCGATGCCCAGCGATTCCGAAATGGAAATTCGCCCCTTCTATGAAATGGAAGACTTCGGCGACGTGCTGACGGATGAGGCGCGCGCCTTGCACGAGGAGGCATTTGCCTGTGCCAAGTCCCCGAAAAGCTGACCCGCGCGGCATTGAGCCCGGCCGTGTCTGACGCGGCCCCGCTCGAGGCCGCACCCGGTCGCGACAATCTGGCCGGGCTGGAGGCCGTCTACCGCCGCGACGGCCGGCGCGTCTTCGCGACGTTGGTGCGGTTGCTGGGCAGCCTGGACCTGGCCGAGGAAGCGGAGCACGACGCCTTTCTGGCGGCGGCAGAGCAGTGGCCGCGCGACGGCGTACCGGCCAACCCGGTCGCCTGGCTGGTCTCCGCCGGCCGATTCAAGGCCATCGACCGCCTGCGCCGCGAGGCGCGCTTCGTGAGCGGCGAAGATCACGCCGAGCTCATCGAATCGGTGCCCGACCCGGCGCCCAACTGGGACGAGCGCGAGGCGATCGAGGACGACCGCCTGCGGCTCATCTTCACCTGCTGCCACCCCAGCCTGTCGGAAGAGGCCTGCATCGCCCTGACTTTGCGCGAGGTGTGCGGCCTGGCGACCGAAGAGATCGCGCGCGCCTTCCTGATCCCGCCCTCGACCCTGGCGCAGCGCATCGTGCGCGCCAAGGCCAAGATACGCGATGCGCGCATCCCCTACGAAGTGCCGCAGCCGGACCAGCTCGCCGAGCGCCTGGACAGCGTGCTGCGTGTGATCTATCTCGTCTTCAACGAGGGCTATTCGGCCAGCAGCGGCGAGCACGCGCTGCGCCTGGACCTGGCCGCGGAAGCCATCCGCCTGGGCTGGCTGCTGGTGCGGCTCTGCCCCGATGCCGAAGTGCGCGGCCTGCTGGCCTTGATGCTGCTGCATCACGCCCGGCGCGATGCCCGCGTCGACGCCGACGGCGAACTGGTGCCGCTGGAAGCGCAGGACCGCCAGCGCTGGGACGCGGCCGAACTGGGCGTAGGCCGCGCCATGGCGCTCGATGCCGTGCGCGGCGAGGGCTACGGCGCCTATACGCTGCAGGCGGCCATCGTGGCCGTGCACTCGGACGCCGCCACGGCAGCCGGGACGGACTGGGCGCTGATCACGGGCCTGTACGAACGCCTGCTGCAATTCGAGCCGACGCCGGTGGTGCGGCTCAACCACGCCGTCGCGCTCGCCATGCGCGACGGCCCCGAGGCCGGCCTGGCCCTGGTCACCCCCATGCTGACGCAGATGCCTCTGGCGACCTACCATCTGACCCATGCCGCCCATGCCGATCTGTGCCGGCGCGCGGGACGCGTGACCGAGG
>CALGFL010000341.1 GCA_937881145.1 uncultured Bordetella sp. | reverse complement strand
GGCCCCAGCGCCCTCACGCCCGACGGCGACGCCGTCAACACCATGGCGGCGCCTTACTGCCCGAGCCACGCGCCGCGCGACAAGCAAAATCCGGCGCTGGCCGATGCCGCCAGCCCGATGGTGGTGCCGCCGCAGACCCACGCGCATATCGGCGATCTGCTCGATGCCAAGGGCGTGGACTGGGCCTGGTATTCCGGCGGCTGGCAGGACGCCGTGGACGCCAAGCCCAACGAGCCGGGCTTTCCGCCCGTGCCCAACTTCCAGTTCCACCATCAGCCGTTCAATTATTTCGAGAACCTCGGCCCGCAACACGCCCAGGCGCGCGCCAGGCGCCTGCGCGACGGCGGCCTGGGCGACATGCCGGCCACCAACAAGTTCCTGGCCGACGTCGATGCCGGCCGGCTGCCGGCCGTCACGTTCTACAAGCCGCAGGGCAACCTGAACATGCATGCCGGCTACTCCGACGTGGAATCGGGCGACCGCCACATCGCGCACATCGTCGACAGCCTGCGCCGCGGCAGCCAGTGGCAGGACATGGTGGTGATCGTCACCGTGGACGAAAACGGCGGCTGGTGGGACCACGTGGCCCCGCCCAAGGGCGACCGCTGGGGGCCGGGTACGCGCGTTCCGGCGCTGGTGATATCGCCCCATGCGAAGAAGGGCACGGTGGACCACACGGTCTACGACACGGGCTCCATCCTGCGCCTGATCTCGCGGGTGTTCGACCTGCCCACGCTCGAAGGCATCAAGCGGCGCGACGAGGCGATGCGGGCGCGGGGGCAGACGCCCATGGGAGACCTGACCAACGCGCTGACGTTCAAGGCCTAGATCGCTGCTTGGCAGTCGAAGGGCGGTTGAGACGAATGGGCAATGAATCGAGCCGGCCAGGTATTCGGCCCGGCCGGCCCCAGGCATAGATTGCGCTTGAAGGCTCCGGGAGTTTCCCGGAGCACGCATCCCCCGAGGAGAAGCGCCATGTTGAACTGGACCGAATATCGCAAGGAACTGATGGGCCGCATCGGCGAACTGGGCAAGCTGACGCCCGACACGCTCGGCGGCTACCAGACCTTGTCCAATGCCGGCAAGAAGACCAACCATCTGGACGCCAAGACCCGCGAGTTGATCGCGCTGGCGGTGGCCGTCACAACCCGCTGCGACGGCTGCATCACGGTACACAGCGCCGAGGCCCTCAAGCACGGCGCGACCCATGAAGAAATCGCCGAAGCCCTGGGCGTGGCGGTCGCGTTGAACGCGGGCGCCGCCATGGTGTACTCCGCGCGCGTGCTCGATGCCGTTGGCGCGCACGAGGCGGCCAGGTGAACCGCGCGGGTGGCGCATCGCTGCGCGCCGCATGGATGGCACCTATCGATTAAGCTGACCATTCCTTCGCAATCGCCAGCCAGCCATGGACACACTCAGCGCCTTGCTCGATGCCTATCCGGCGCGCGGCAATCTCGATGTGCAGTGCCAATGGTCGGGCCGCTGGGCGCAACTG
Organism: uncultured Bordetella sp.; assembly: GCA_937881145.1. Lineage (GTDB taxonomy): Bacteria > Pseudomonadota > Gammaproteobacteria > Burkholderiales > Burkholderiaceae_B > Bordetella. Next base: position 8,742 of record CALGFL010000341.1, on the reverse strand, counting down.
CATCGGGCCGAAGAGCCCGGTTCGGTGCGGTTTCACGCGATCGTCCAGGGCCGCGTCCATCTTCAGCTGGCAGGCGAACCCGCCGTGGCCCTGTCGGCGGGCGATGTGGTGGTGCTGCCTTGCGGTGACGAACACCGCCTGGCCGCGCACTCGGACGACTGGGATGCGCCGCCGCCGCGCGAGGCCGAGCGCACGCATGCCGTGCTGGCGTGGCGCACGGATGGCGATGCCGATCCCGCGCTGGACATGCTCTGCGGCCGGATCGACTTCGGCGCGGGCGCGGCGACGCTGCTGGCCGCGCTTCCGCGGCTACTGTATCTGCCCGGCGAAACCGGTCTGCCGCCCGCGGCGTTGGCGCCTCTGGTGGCCCTGATGCGCAGCGAAGTGCAGACCGCCGCGCCGGGCGCGCGCAGCGTCGTGGGGCAATTGTCGTCGGCGCTGTTCGTGCTCGCGCTGCGTCATTGGTGGCGGCAGTCGGACGCGGTGCGCGGTGTGTTCGGTTTGCTGCGCGAACCGCGGCTGCGGCCCGTGGCGATCGCCATGCTGTCGCGCCAGCACGAATCGCTCGCGATCGAAGACCTCGCGGCGAGCTGTCATATGTCGCGGGCCAGTTTCCTGCGGTTGTTCCGGCGCGTGAGCGACACGTCGCCCGCGCAGCTTCTGACGCAGTTGCGCATGGATAGCGCCGCCGCGCGTTTGCGGCGCAGCCGGGAAAACGTGGGGGTGATCGGCGCGGCGGTGGGCTTTCAATCCGAATCCGCGTTCGTCCGCGCCTTCGAGCGCCACAAGGGCGTGAGTCCCGCCGCCTATCGGCGCGCAGTGTCGATGCCTGGGCGCTGATCCACGTTCACTATTGGTCGGTGCGAGAGACTCAGGCCGCGCAGGCCCGCGAAGCGGTATGGCGGTCCACGGCCACCGATATCAGCCAAAGCACGAAGCCGCCCAGTGCCAGGCCGCAGCCGACCCAGCCGGTGGACGTCCAGCCATGGCCGCCGGCAATGGCCAGGCCGCCCAAAAAAGGTCCGAGCGCGTTGGCGGTGTTGAAGGCCGAATGATTGAGGGCGGCGGCCAGGCCCTGGGCGTCTTCGGCCACGTCCATCAGGCGGGTCTGTAGCACCGTGCCCAGCGCGCCGCCCAGGCCGATCATGAAGACCGACAGCGAGATCGCCCACACATTGCCCGCCATGAAGGGGTAGAGCGCCAGCGCGAACGCGCTCCACAAGAGCATGAGGCCCGCGGTGCGCATGAGCGCGCGGTCGGCGAAGTGCGGAATGAAAAGATTGCCTGCGGTCAGGCCTATGCCCAGCACGCTGAGGACCAGCGGCGCCGCTTCGGGCGAAACCCGCGTGACGTCGTGCAACGTGTCGGCCAGATAGGTATACACGGCGAACAGGCCGCCAAAGCCTATGGCGCCTATGCCCAGGGTCAGCCACACCTGGCCGCGCGCCAGGGCGCCAAGCTCGCGCAGAGGGCTGGCTTTTTCGTCGGCCGGCGAGAGCGGTGCGAACAGGCGCACCAGCAGCATCGTGGTCAGCCCCATCAAGGCCACCAGGCCGAAACTCCAGCGCCAGCCCAAAGCCTGCCCCAGCCAGTTGGCGAGCGGCACGCCCAGGATGGTGGCGCAGGTCAGTCCCAGGAACATGCGGCCCACGGCCCAGGTGCGGCGGTTCTCCGGCACGAGCGAGGTCGCCATCAGGGCGGCGAAGCCAAAATAGGCGCCGTGCGGCAGGCCGGCGAGAAAGCGGAACAACAGCATCCAATGATAGGTGGGCGCCAGGCCGCTCAGGCCATTGCCCAGGGCGAACAGGGCCATCAGCAAGATGAGCAGCTTGCGGCGCGGCAGGCGCGCACCCAGCACGGCTAGCACCGGCGCGCCCACCACCACGCCCAGGGCATAGGCGCTGATGACGTGGCCGGCCGTCGGTGCGTCGATGCCCAGGCCCTGCGCGAAATAGGGCAGCAGGCTCATGGTGGCGAATTCGGTGGTGCCGATGGCGAAGCCGCCCACGGCCAGCGCGAACAGCACCAGCCCCAGCCGGTGCTGCGCGATCGAGGTGTTCGGGGTCATTTGGATTCGGCTGCCGAACCCAGATAGTCCATCTTTCCGACCGGCACGCCGTCGTGCCGCAGAATGGCGTGCGCCGTGGCGATGTGGAAATAGAAATTGGGCAGGCCGAATTCCAGCAGATAGACGTCGCCGCGCGCCTCGCCCAGTTTCTGGAGCGAGATGATCTTGCTTTCGCTGCCCTGGAAGTGCTCGGGCTTGAGGTGATGCAGATAGGCGATGGTGGCCTTGATGCGGTCCTGCAGCTCCTCCATCGTCGTTTCGGTGTCGGGGAACTTGGGCGCCGGCACGCCGCACAGGCGTTCGGCCGACAGCTTGGCCGTGTCGCTGGCGCGCTGCACCTGCGCGGCCAGCGTCAGCATGTCCGGCGCCAGGCGGGACTGGGCCAGCACGGCCGAATCGAACTGGCGCGCGCACGCGCTGGCGGTGCCCCGGCGCAGCTCGGCGGCCAGGGCGCGCAATCCGCGGACGAGAACCGGCACGCAGGCCTGATACAGGGCATCGCCAGTGAAGGCGCTGGGGGCGGTAGGCTTGGAGAAAAGGGTCATCGAAAGCTCGGGAATAGCTGGGTACCGATATCGCTATCGTACCGCGATGAGCAGCGCAATTACTGCGGCAGGCCTTCTATGGCAGGCGCGGGCGGAATGCGGCGTTTCTGCGTCTCGATGCAGCTTCTGAGTGCCTCGTAGTCAAGCGGATCCCGCTCGCGGGTGAACATGTCGCAGCCCGTCTGGATTTCGTCGGGAAGCTCGTTCCATTCGCGCCGCACGGCGTCGTAGGCGATGTGCTGCTGGCCCAGGCACTGCGACTGGGCATTGTCCGAGAAACCGTCCGGCGTATTGGCCCGCAGCCAGCAGAAGACGTCCGAGTCGTAGCGCGGCGGATCGAGCGTGCCGGCCTGGGCCGTGCCGGGTTGAACGACGAGCAGAAAGAGGGCCGCCGTCGCGGCCAGGCATCGATTCATGGTGTTTCTCCGTTGCGCCGCGCCGGCCGCAGGCGGCCGCGCGCATCGCGCCACAGCCGCGCGAGCGGCGCGACGCCCAGCAGGCGGTGCGCCATCCAGGCCGCCGCCGCGCCGTTCACGGCCAGTGCCAGCGAAGTGGCCAGCGCCGCGCCAGCGCTGCCGCCCAGGGGCGCCAGTGCCGCCAGGCCGACGAGCAGGACTGCCAGGGTGCAGGCGTTGATTTTGTACAGCGCTCGCATGTGCGCCGTCATGCCCAGCATTTCGGGCATGGCGGTGAAGCAGGCGGCCGCGAGCTGGCCGAGCGCGAGGATGCGCAGTGTGGTCGCGCCCTGATCGTAGCCATGGCCGAAGAGCCCAAGCAGGCGTTCGGGAAAGATCAGCAGGCAGGCCACCGCGGGCAGCGCCAGGCACAGCACCAGGCCGATGGCCTGGGCCGCGTTCTTTTCCAGCGCCTGCGTGTTGCCGCGGGCATACAGCTCGGCGAATTTGGGCACGGCCATGCCGATCACGCCGCTGATCAGCAGATTGATGACCAGGGCCATGCGCCAGGTCAGGGCGAAGAGGCCGGTTTCGCGGTCCGTGGCCACGATGCCCAGCACGATGGCGGGCGCCGAGGTGATGAGCAGCTTGGTCAGTTCCAGCGTGAAGAGCGACAGGGCCGGCCGCAGCAGGGGCTGCGGCGATGGCGCATGGGCATCGATCGTCGCGGCGGGTACCGCGATCAGGGCGCGCTTGAGCAGAATGGCCCCGACCAGCGCGGCCAGGGCGAAGCTTGCTGCGATCAGGATCAGCGCGCGGGTCACGGTGAACAGGCCCGCCAGCTTCAAGCCGATGGCCACGACGCAGAACAGGGTCGGCCAGAGCCAGGAATAGATCATCTGGCTGTAGCCCACGCGTTGCAGGCCTGCCAGCGCGCCGGCCAGGGCCGCGCCCAGGTTCTGCGGAACGATGGCGAGCGCGCCCAGGGCCAGCGGCAGGGCCAGGTCGTTTTTCCTGAGCACATCGTGGGCGAAGGGCGCGGCGCCCACGGCCAGCAGCGCCGTGACGGCCGCGGAGGCCGCCAGGACCAGGCACAGCGCGCGCCGGATCGCGGGCCGCACGGCGGCGGCGCGGTCCGAGGCCATGTCCATGGCGATCTGCCGGGTCAGCGCCTGGTCCATGCCCAACCGGCCGAAACCGGCCAATGCCACCATGACGCTGAACACGATGTAGAAGCGCCCGGTGTCGACCACGCCTAGCGCGGCGGCGACCAGCAGATGAAAGCCGTAGCGGCTCGGCAGGTCGAGCAGGCGCACGCCCAGGCTGATGAGCGAACCGCGGATGATGGAGCTGCCTTGCGCGCGGGAGGAGGATGGGGTTGCGCTCATGCCGGTCCCGCCTCGCTATCCGCCCATGGCCGCGCCGCGCACGACAAAGAGCGTCACGCTTTGGGGCGGCAGGGTGGCATGCAGCAGGCCGCCGGCGTATGCCGCGTCGGGCAGGCGGGCGATGGCGTTGCGCGCCAGTTGCCAGGCCTCGGCCCGGCCGTTATCCGCGAAATGATCGAGCACGAGCTTGACATCGGCCGCGCGGTCGAGCTGCTTGTTGATGACCGTGACAGTCATGGCGCCGTCGCCATCGCGCAGCGCCGCGAACGAGGCGACCTGATCCGGATCGGGCACGGCATCGGCGATGCTGGTCGCGCCGAACGCCGAGCCATTGCCGTCGTAATTGCGGTACAGCTTGAATGCCTTGTAGACCGGCGTGGAGGGCGCGGGGGCACCCCAGCGCGTGGCGATGTCCAGCCCCTCGCGGCCGAAGATGCCGAGCAGATCGGCCTGCGCGGTGGCGCCGTTCATGGTGGCGTCCGCGCCCCAGTTGTATTCGGTGAGCGCGATCGGCGTGCCGGGGTAGTAATAGGTGTCCACCCATTTGCGCATGCGCGGGATCAGCGCCACCACGCTGTTGATCCACGTCGGATCTTTGTAGTCCGGGTCCCACAGGTCGCGCGTGGAGCGGTTGCGGGAAAGCTCGATGGCCGGCGTTTCGGCCGCGCCCGTTTCGCTGTATTCGCCGCCCTGGGGATAGAAGTGCAGGCTGAAGACGTCGATAGGATGGCCGGCCTGCTTCCATTGCGCGAGCAGCCAGGGCACGTAATCCATGCCGTGGGTTTCGTGTTCGCGGTCGGGCGGGTGATCCAGGCCGTGGGCAATCGCGTATTGCTGGTCGAAGCCGCTGTAGCGGTAGCCCTGCCAGCCCCATTCTTCCGGCGCCACGATCCGCGCCTCGGGATCGGCCGCCTTGACGGCGCGCGCGTAGGCGATCACTTTGCCGGCGATCTCGCTTGCATGCGCGCCGACTGGATGGATGTCGCGATGGATGAGCTGCCAGAGGCTCGGTTCGTTGTCCATCAGGTAGTAGCGCTCGTTGCGCGGACCGGCAGCGCCGAACTTGCTCACCAATTCTTTGATCCGCCCTGTTTCGTCTTGCGGATCGTGCGGCACCGATGCGTCGTTCGGATCGTTGCCGGCGATGGGCTCGCCGTTCTGCGCGATGCCGTTGCCGGCATCGGCCAGCCCGCGCACATCGCGGCTTTGCTGCGGTCCGTACTTGACGATCGAAAAACTGGCGAGCGGTTTGCGATCCGCCCCGAGCCTGGCGACCCTGCCCAGCATCGGAATGGTCAGCATGGGCACGGCGCCTGCCGCCTGCGTGAGCGCGACGAAGCGTTCGCCGAATTGATCGTTGATGTCTTCCGGATTGACCGGCAGGCTTTCGAAATACCAATCCTTGCCTGCGTTGCGCGCGTCCAGCCGCCAGTTGTAGGCCGACGCGCTGTTGCCGCCCGAGCGGTTGATCGGCGCGCGCAGAGCGCGCAGCGTCTGCGTCGTGGCAAAGCTCAGGCCGTAGATCAGCGGGCTGATCGGGTGGCGGTTGGCGGCAGCATCGATTGCGATGCGCACGGTCAGCGGCGGGTCCTGGGCAGCCACGGCTGCGGTGGCGCATACGGCCAGGCCGCTTTGCCAAATCAGTGTCGCGGCAAGGATATGGGCGCTATGGCGTCTGCGGCTGGGCATGCTGCGTGTTCCGTGTACCGATGGCCTTGCTGTCGAATCCTCCCACGCGCCAGACGTAGGTGAAGATTGCGAGGATGATCGCGCTTTCCCCCGGCGTGAGCGTAGGCGGATAGAAGAAGGAGATCACCAGCACGTAGACGAGATAGTCGGCGAGCGCGCCGAGAAAATCGTCTTGCACTTCGGTATGCAGGCGGCGATAGAAGGCCAGGCCGCGCAATTCGATGAGCAGGAACAGCAAAGCGCCGATCAGGCCGTATTCGAAGACGATGCCCAGCCAGGTGATGTCGGCCAGGAAGAAGAAATGATGGAAGTAGGCGATCAGGCTGTCCCGGCTGGTGGGGCTGATCGTGCCCACCCCGAATATCCAGCGCAGGGGATTGTTGCCCAGGAACTGCAGCGCCGTCTGCAGGGTAATGAAGCGCACGTCGAAACCGCTGGATGCGTTGGTGCTGAATGTAGTGGCCAGGTAACCGAACGAGAAGACGCCGATGGCCGCAACCGGCGCGAGCACCAGCAGCCCCACTCTGATCGACGGCCGCGACCAGCGCACGGTGTTGATGGCCATGACTCCGACGATGCCGATGATCATGGCGCGCGTCTTGACGATGAGGAGCGTGACGGCGAAAACGACGAGGGCGTAGGTGAGGTAGCGCAGGCTGCGCTCGAAGAAAGCCCTGCGGTAGCAGAAGAACAGCGCGATGATGGGAAAGTACATCGACATGCGGATGCGATGGCCGCGATTGTCGGTGGTAAAGAGCGGCGAGCTGCCGACCACATACGAGGTCTGGTACCAGCTGCCTGGAATCACGGCCCAGAGCACGATCAGCGCGACGACGACGGCGACGGCCAGACGGACGAAGCCGCGCTCGAGCTCGTGCAGGGTGGGCTGCAGCTGCAGCAGCAGGGCCAGGAAAGAGAAGAAATACAACAGGGGCAGCAGCTTGACCTGTGCGGTGATGCTGGTGAAGAAGCCTTCGTGGAAATAGAACACCGCGGAGAAGCTGGGCAGCAGCAGCAGCCAGACGAAGCTGATCAGGATCTGCCGGGTCATGGGAAAGCGGGCCTGGTTCATCAGGTACAGAACCAGGGGCAGCGACAACACCGGAAAGGCCTTGGACAAGGCCCAGAGCGGCCACAGCCCGTTCATGTAGGAGAAGGTCTGGCCGAACAGGGGCAGGGCGATGACCAGCCACCCCAGAATGCGCCTTCGGGGCGGATCGGCCGAGAAGACGGGGGCGATCTCGACCGGGGCGCAGGTCTTTTCCATCTCTTCGGCCATGAGACGAGGTCTTACGGGACCGTCGAGGTCGAGTTGGTGTAGGTGTAGTTCAGGCCCTTGCTGAACGGCAAGGCCTGGTTGATGTGCTGGTCGACCCATTGGTCGACTTCGGCGATCGAGGACTTGGGCACGAAGATCGTGTCGGCCGCCTGCAGGACTACCGCCTGGTCCGGGTCGCCCGTATACGTCAGCGCGTCGATGTCTATCGTGCGCAGCATGGGGCGGCCGTCCGTCGGGCTGCGCCGGATCAGCACGACCTCGTTGGTGCGCGCCGTGTCGAGCATGCCGCGCGCGGCCGCGATGGCCTGGATCACGGTCATATCGGTGCGCAGGGGGATTTCGCCTGGCTGCCGGACCTGGCCGCCCACATAGACCCGGCCGGAATAGGCGGCCACGGTAACCGTGGCGTGCGCGTCGGCGACCACGCGCTGGGCCGCCAGCGCCTTGTCGATGCTGTCGGCGAGCTGAGTGGTGGTATGGCCCGCGGCCGCAAGGACGCCGGCCAGCGGCATGGTGAAGGTGCCGTCGGGGGCGACCTGCGCATGCTGGTTCAGTTCGCCGTTGAAGGGCAGGGTGACCGAGATGTCGTCGCCGGGCTGGATGCGGTAGGCCGAGGTCGGCGCGTTGACCCAGGTCGCGAAGCGGTCGGGCTGTTGATCGGCCTGATGTACCCAGATCGGGCTGCAGGCGGTCAGGCCGGCCAGTGCCAGCATCGCAGGCAACCCCAGAGCCGACCTCAGGGTCAACCCCAGCGCCGGCAGGCGAAGGGTCATCGGGGCGCGTGGCAAGGGCATGCGCTGCCAACCTCTCAAAAAGCCGTTGTAGGCGGCGGATGAAAGAAACATTAGAATGCCACGACAGTATAGTCGGGCAACGTCTGCATCCGTATGGTTATTTCGACACGAACAAGGCCGAATCGCGCGGAAGTTGCCGCAAGCCTGACTATTCGGGATCATCTCAACACATTTTTTTATTACCGCAAGATCGCCGCCACGGTGTTCCTGGCCATCGCGGCGCTGGGCATCGTCATTTCGCTGATCCTGCCCATGCCCTATCGGGCGCAGTCGACGCTGCTGGTCCTGTTCGCCGGGTATTACGACCAATCCAACGACGTCCGCGCTCCCCCAATCGTGCCCGCGGTCGGGCAACTGGTCAGCGTCGAGGCGCAGATCCTGGGCAGCCCCGAGCTGCATCGACAGGTCGTGCGGGCGGAGCTGGGCCCCGGTGCGGATGCACGGGAGTTCGACAAGAAGCTGCTGGATTTCCAGAACCGCTTTCACATCGAACAGAACGACCTCGCCAACACCATCAACCTGTCGTACTACGACGGCGATCCCCAGCGGGCGGCCCAGGTGCTGACCGTCCTGTTGAGCAAGTA
>CALGFL010000340.1 GCA_937881145.1 uncultured Bordetella sp. | reverse complement strand
GTTGAGCAAGCGCTACGGCGAGATGGTCGCGGTGGACAGCTTGAGCCTGTCGGTGGAACAGGGCGAGTTCATCTCGCTGCTGGGCCCCTCGGGTTGCGGCAAGACCACGACCTTGCAGATGATCGCCGGTTTCATCGAACCCACTTCGGGCGGCATCATGCTGGCCGGCCGCGATCTGAACCGCGTGCCGGCCAACAAGCGCGGCCTGGGGCTGGTGTTCCAGAACTACGCCTTGTTTCCGCACATGACGGCGGCGCAGAACGTGGCTTTCGGCCTGGAGATGCAGGGCATGGGCAGGCAAGAGCGCGTCAGGCGGGTCGGCGAGGCGCTCGAGATGGTGGGGCTGGCGCATCTGGCCGACCGCCATCCGGCGCGCATGTCGGGCGGCCAGCAGCAGCGCGTGGCCCTGGCCCGGGCGCTGGTGATCAAGCCCTCGATGCTGCTGCTGGACGAACCCCTGTCCAATCTGGACGCCAAGCTGCGCGAAGAGATGCAGCTCGAACTGCGCGCCATCCAGCGCACCGTGGGCACCACGACCGTCCTGGTCACGCACGACCAGTCCGAGGCCCTGGCCTTGTCGGACCGCATCGTGGTCATGAACCACGGCCGCGTCGAGCAGGTGGCCGATCCCTATTCGGCCTATGAAGATCCGGTCAGCCGTTTCGTCGGCGGCTTTCTGGGCAAGGCCAACGTCTTCGCCGTCCAGGCCGCGCAACACGAAGGCCAGGCCTGCGCGCGCATCGGCGAGGCCCATGTCGCGCTCGATGGCCGGCCCGTGCCGATCGGCCAGGTGATCGTGCGGCCCGAGAAGATCGCGTTCGACCAAGCATCGGCATCCGCCCTGCCAGGAAAGATGCGGGCCCGCGTGTTCCAGGGCAATCACTGGCTGTGCCAGGTCGAGACCTCGGTGGGCGAAGTGCTGGTGATACGCCAGAACGACGGCATACCCGTGCCGCCCGAGGGCAGCACGGTGCATCTGCGCTGGCACGCGCCGGACATGCGGCCGGTCGAGGCGGCGCGAGAGGACGGAGCCTGCCGATGAATGCGCGCGCCAATCCCTGGCTGCTGAGTACGCCGGCCTTGGTGGTGTACGCCGTTTTTCTCGTCGTGCCGCTGCTCATGGTGTTCGTGATCAGCTTCTACGATTTCAAGTTCATGGGCGGCATGCAGCCCACCTTCATCTGGAAGAACTACATCCAGGTTTTTTCGGATCACTACTATCACCAGATATTCCTGCGCACCTATGGCGTGGCGATCCTGGTGACGCTGGCCTGCGCCGTGCTGGGCACGTTCGAGGCTTATGTGCTGTCGCGCATGCGCAATCCCTGGAAGGGCCTGTTCCTGATGGTGGTGCTGGGGCCGCTGCTCACCTCGGTGGTGGTGCGCACCTTGGGCTGGGCGCTGCTCTTTGGCTCCACGGGACTGATCAGCAAGACGCTGATGGCCGCCGGACTGGCGTCCCGGCCCGTCAGCCTGATGTACACCAACCTGGGCATGGGCATTGCGCTCACGCACGTGCTGGTGCCCTTCATGGTGATTTCGGTGTGGGCATCCCTGCAGCGCATCAATCCCGCCACGGAAGCGGCGGCGCTGTCCCTGGGGGCCAGCCAGTTCACGGTGTTGCGGCGCGTGATCGTGCCGCAGATCGTGCCGGGCATACTGTCGGGTTCCATCATGGTGTTCGCCATGGCGGCCAGCGCCTTCGCCACGCCGGCCATCATCGCGGGCCGACGCCTGCAGACGGTGGCCACGGCGGCGTACGACGAGTTTCTCAACACCCTGAACTGGCCGCTGGGCGCCGCGCTGGCCGTGTTGCTGCTGATCTCCATGGTGATCGTGCTGCTGGCGGCCAACCGCCTGGTCGAGCGCCGCTACGGCGCGGTCTTCAACTAGGGCCCGCCAACGCCAAAAAGGAAGCACCATGGCCACCCGAAACGGACCCCTCAGCCTGCTGTTTCACGCGCTGTTCATTCTCTTCATCCTGGCGCCGATCATTATGGTGTGCGCGGTTTCGTTCACGCCGCTGGGCTATATCTCCTTGCCGACCACGGGGCTGTCCCTGCGGCATTTTCGCGAGATCGCCCAGAACCCGGAGTTCATCGACGCCATCTGGTTCAGCCTGGGGCTGGGCACGTTGTCGGCCACGCTGGCCACCGCCTTGTCGCTGCCCGGCGCAATGGCGATCGCGCGCAACCGCTTTCGCGGACGCGAGGCGCTGCTGGCTTTTCTGATGTCGCCGCTGCTGGTCCCGTCGGTGGTGCTGGGGCTGGCCTTTCTCAGGTTTTTCACCAGCGTCGGTCTCGCGGGCACCTTCATCGGGCTGGTGATCGCGCACGTGATCATCATCATGCCCTATGCCCTGCGCCTGGTGCTGGCATCGGCCACCGGCATCGACCCCATGCTCGAGCGCGCCGCGCTGTCGCTGGGCGCCTCGGCCTGGACCGCGTTCCGGCGCGTGGCGCTGCCGCTGGTGATGCCCGGCGTGATCAGCGGCTGGATGATCGCCTTCATCACCAGCTTCGACGAACTGACAATGTCGATCTTCATCGCCTCGCCTTCGACCACCAAGCTGCCGGTGCGTATCTTCCTGCACATCCAGGATACGATCGACCCGATGGTGACGGCAGTATCGGCACTTCTGATTTTCGTGACGGCCATTGCGGTCTTCGTTCTCGACCGCATCGTCGGACTGGAAACGCTATTTGTTGGAAAAGGACGCTAATGAATCAAGCAACGCGCCTTGCGCCCGCGGCAGGCGCCGCGCCGCGCGATGGCATTTACGACGCCCTGGTCGTCGGCGGCGGCCTGGTGGGCTCCTCGATTGCCTATGGCCTGCGCCGCCAGCTCGAGCGCGTGGCCGTGCTCGACGAGGGCGATGTGGCCTATCGCGCCTCGCGCGGCAATTTCGGCCTGGTCTGGGTGCAGAGCAAAGGCATGGGCATGGCCCGCTATTCGGTCTGGACGCAGTCTTCGGCGGCGGCCTGGCCGCAGCTGGCCCGCGAGCTGCTCGATAAGACCGGCGTGGACGTGCGCCTGGAGCAGAACGGCGGCCTGCATCTTTGCCTGAGCGATGAGGAAGTCGAGGGGCGCATCGCGTATATGAACGAGCTGATGGCGCAGCCGGGCATGAAGCCCTATGACTGGAAGATGCTCGATCGCCAGGCGCTGCTCGACATGATGCCGGGCGCGGGGCCCGAGGTGCGCGGGGCGTGCTGGACGCCGCTGGACGGCATCGCCAACCCGCTCAAGCTGCTGCGCGCCCTGCACAGCGCCTTCGCGCGGGAAAAGGTCGACTATCTGCCGCGCTGTCCGGCGCGGGGCATCCGGTTCGACAACGGCATTTTTTCGGTGGATACGCCCAGCGGCGTATTGCACTCGCGCAAGCTGGTCGTGGCTTGCGGCCTGGGCAATAAAGAGATGGCCAGGCAGATAGGCCTGGATGTGCCCGTGCGGCCGCAGCGCGGCCAGATCATCGTGCTCGAGCGCACCCGCCGCATTCTGCATACGCCCGTCACCACGCTGCGCCAGATGGACGAAGGCAGCTGGCTGATCGGCGACTCGCAGGAAGAGGCCGGCTTTGCCGACGACGTGGTGAAGCTGCCCATCCTGGGCACGCTGGCCGATCGGGCCGTGCGCATGCTGCCGGCGCTGCGCGACGTGCGCGCGGTGCGTACCTGGTCGGCGCTGCGGGTAATGTCGCCCGACGGTTTTCCCATTTATGAACAATCCGCCACCTGCCCCGGCGCCTTCGTGGTCACCTGCCACAGCGGCGTGACGCTGGCCGCGGCCCACGCGCTCAAGATGGCGCCCATGATCGTGAACGGCATGCTCGATGAAGACATGTCGCCGTTTTCTACCCGGAGGTTTCATGTTCAAAAGGCTAGCTGAGGCCGAGCGCCAGGCCGCGGTCGCTTCGGTGCGCATCACGGTCGACGGCCAGGCTGTGGCCTGCCGCGCCGGCGACAGCGTGGCGGCGGCCTTGTTCGCCAGCGGCCGCGACGCGTGCCGCGACACCGTAGTCAACGACGTGCCGCGCGGCCCCTATTGCATGATGGGCGTGTGCTACGACTGCCTGGTCACCATAGACGGCCGGCCCAATCGGCAGGCCTGCATGACGCAGGTGGCCGAAGGCATGAGTGTCGAGCGCCAGCACGGCGCACGCGAGGTGCAATGATGCAGGTCACGCAATGCGAACTGCTGATCGTGGGTGCGGGGCCGGCCGGCCTCTCGGCCGCCGCCGTCGCCGCCGCGCTGGGCGTGGATACCGTGCTGCTGGACGAGCAGCAGGCTCCGGGCGGACAGATCTATCGCGCCATCACCACCACGCCGGTCACCGACAAGCGCATCCTGGGCGAGGACTACTGGCACGGCGCGAGCCTGCTCGAGCCCTTCAAGGCCAGCGGCGCGCGCCATGAGCCCGGCGCCACCGTGTGGTCGATCTCGCGCATGACCGCGCCCGATCCCGAAGAAGGTTTCGAGGTGGGCTATTCGGTGGGCGGCGAAGCGCGCCTGCTGCATGCCAAACACATCCTGCTGGCCACCGGCGCGCAGGAGCGACCTTTTCCCATTCCGGGCTGGACGCTGCCCGGCGTGGTCACGGCCGGCGCGGCGCAGATCCTGCTCAAGTCTGCGGGGCTGGTGCCCGGCGAGCGCACCATGCTGGCCGGCTGCGGCCCGCTGCTGTATCTGGTCGCCTGGCAATACCTGAATGCGGGCGTCAAGATCGACCGCATTTTGGAGACCGCGCCGCCCGGCCGACTGCGGCAGGCCTTGCCGCATGCGTTCGATTTCCTGCGCTCGCCTTATTTCGGCAAAGGCGTGAAGCTGGTGCGCGAGGTCAAGGCCGCCATTCCCATCGTCAAGGGCGTCAAGGCCCTGAAGGCCTTGGGCAAGGACAAGCTCGAATCGGTGCAGTACACCGTCGACGGACGTACCGAGATGATGGCGGCCGACCAACTCATGCTGCACCAGGGCGTGGTGCCCAACGTGAACCTGTCGCGCGCGGCGGGCGTCGAGCACGAATGGAATCCGGCCATGGATTGCTGGCAGCCCAGGGTCGACATCTGGGGCGCAACCTCGGTGCCGGGCATCGGCATCGCGGGCGACGGCGCGGGCATCGCGGGCGCGCGCGCGGCGGAATACCGCGGCCTGGTGGCGGCCTTGAACGCGGCCTGCGTGCTGGGCCATATCGACGCGGCCCAGCGCGATCAGGACGCCAGGCCTTACTGGAAGGCCCTGGAGCGGGTTGTGCGCGGACGCGCCTTCTTCGACGCGCTCTACAAGGCGCCCGACGAATATCGCCGCCCCACGGGCGACACCATCGTGTGCCGCTGCGAGGAGGTCACGGCCGATCAGGTGCGCCAGACGGTGGCGCTGGGCTGTTCCGGACCGAACCAGATGAAGGCTTTTCTGCGCTGCGGGATGGGACCGTGCCAAGGGCGCTTCTGCGGCCTGACGGTGAGCGAGCTCATCGCCGAGGAGCGCGGGGTGCCGGTGCCGGAAGTCGGCTACTACCGGCTGCGCTTTCCGACCAAACCGTTGACGCTGGGCGAGCTGGCCTCGCTGCCGCAGACTGAGGACTCGAAGCAGGCGGTCATACGGATGAAGAAGCGGGGCGGCGCGTAGCGCCGGGGAAGCGGCATCCATGAGCAATACGCGCAGCGCGGCGGTCATCGTCATCGGCGGCGGCCTGCACGGCAGCTCGACCGCCCTGCATCTGGCGCGCGCCGGCGTGCCGGCGCTGGTGATCGAGAAGAACTACGTCGGCCGCCACGCGTCTGGCGTGAACGCCGGCGGCGTGCGCACGCTGGCGCGCCACGTGGCCGAGATACCGCTGGCGTTGGCCTCGCGCGAGCTTTGGTACCGCATCGAGGAACTGGTCGACGACGATTGCGGCTTCGAGCAGCACGGCCAGATACGCGTGGCCGAGAACGAGGCCGACGTGGCCGCGCTTCAAGAGCGTCTGCGCCTGATGCAGTCGCTGGGCTACACGCATGAGACCTGGATGGACGCCGACGAACTGCGTGCGCTGATTCCCCGGATCGCGCCCACGGTGCGCGGCGGGCTGGCCGCACGCGACGATGCGGCGGCCGATCCCTATCGCACGACCCTGGCTTTTCGCCGCAAGGCCGCCAGCCTGGGCGCGCGCTTTCTCGAAGGCGTGCGGGTGCACGAGATCAAGCGCGAAGGCGGGCAGTGGGCGGTGGCGACCAACGACAGCGTCTGCACCGCGCCTGTCGTGGTCAATTGCGCCGGCGCCTGGGCCGACCGCATTGCCGCGCAGTGGGACGAGCCCGTGCCCATGCAGCCCATCAGCCCCATGATGCTGGTCACGCTGCGCATGGATCATTTTCTCGACCCGGTGGTGCTGGGTACGGGGCGGCCCCTGTCCTTCAAGCAGCGCGCCAACGGTACGGTGCTGATCGGCGGCGGGCGGCGCGCCTGG
>CALGFL010000339.1 GCA_937881145.1 uncultured Bordetella sp. | reverse complement strand
GATTTCGATCCTGTCGCCCTCGCGCACGTCGATGAGCGGGCCGGCGATGCCGTCAGGCGATTCGTTCACGCCCGCCGTGTACTGCCACATGGCCGTGTCTTTGCCGTTGATGAAAGTCTGGGTGGTCGGCTGCGCGGCCAGCGCGGCGCGGAACAGGCGCGACGTCTGGGCCGGGTCGGACAGCGCGTTGGGCAGCCTGAACAAATCAGGCAGCGGTGCGCCGGACGGCAGGGCATCGGGTGCGGCCAGCGGCGCAGCAGGGGGCGGCGGCAGGGCCGGCGCGACGGGAACCACTGCGGGTGCGTGCCCCATGCCGTGCATCGGCGCCATGCTGGGCATGGTGTGGCCGGCAGGCTGGGCCGCGGCCGGGCGAGCCAGCAGCGCCGCGCCGCCGGCCAGGGTTTGGACGAGGAAGTTTCTGCGTTTCATCGGTGGGTCCTGCGCGGAAATGACAGGCAAGCGGCGCGTCACCGCGCCCTTGCTTCAACAATATAGCCCGCGCGGTCCCGGACCCGCCGCCAACGCTAGGCAGCGGCGTGGTTTTCCAGTGTCCGCGTGGGTTCGCGCGGCGAATCCGGCGTGTTCTCCAGGACCGTCAAGGCGCGCGTGTTGAGCTTGAACACCGATACGGCCTGAGCCAGACGGTTGGCCTGGTTTTCCAGCGAACCGGCTGCGGCCGCGGCTTGTTCCACCAGCGCCGCGTTCTGCTGGGTGGTCGCGTCCATCTGCGAGATGGCCTGGTTCATTTGCTGGATGCCTTGCGACTGCTCGGTCGAGGCGCCGGAGATCTCGCCCATGATGTCGGTGACGCGCCGGATCGAGGTCAATATTTCTTGCATGGTGGTGCCGGCATGCTGGACCTGCGTCGCGCCGGCTTCGACCTTGCTCACGGAATCCTGGATGAGTTGCTTGATCTCTTTGGCGGCCTGGGCGCTACGCTGCGCCAGCGTGCGCACTTCGCCCGCCACCACCGCGAAACCCTTGCCCTGCTCGCCCGCGCGCGCCGCTTCCACCGCGGCGTTCAGCGCCAGGATGTTGGTCTGGAAGGCAATGCCCTCGATCACCGCGACGATTTCGGCGATTTTGTGCGAACTGGCCGAAATGGCCGACATCGTGTCCACCACGGCCGCCACGGCCGAGCCGCCGCGGGTCGTCACGTCCGAGGCAGTGGTGGCCAACTGGTTGGCCTGATGGGCGTTCGCGGCGTTGTGCTGCACCGTCGCGGCGAATTGCTCCATCGACGCGGCCGTCTCCTCCAGCGAGGCGGCCTGCTGTTCGGTGCGCGCCGAAAGGTCGGTGTTGCCCGCGGCGATCTCGCGCGCGCCGACATTGATCTCGTCGACCCCGGTGCGCACGGCATGCACGACTTTGGCCAGGTTTTCCTGGGTGCGGCGCAGGTTGTCGAAAAGCCGGTGGATCTCGTTGCGCGAGGCCGAAGGCACGGCCGGCAGCGTTTCGCTCAGATCGCCCTGGCCCAGGCGCACCATGCTGTTGATGACGCCGCGCATAGGGCGCAGCGTGCTGGTGGCGAGCCAGCCGACCAGGGCAGCGATCAGCACGGCGCCGACCAGCAGCATCGCCAGTTGAATGCGGATCGCCCTGTCGCTGGCGGCCAGGAAGTCCGCGCTCTTGCCGTGCGCGACCATCAGCCAGTTCCAGTGCGGGATGCGGCGCCAGGCGATGAAATCGGTCTTGCCGGTGCCGTTCAGGTCGAGCTCGGCGGCGCCCGACTCGCTGCCGATGATCTGCGCGCGCACCGCGGGCGACATGACCTTGTCCAGGGGGGCGCCCGGTTTCATGCCGTCGCCGGCCAGGTAGGTCCAGGTCTTGCCGTCGTTGGCGACCTGTAGCACCGAAATCGTTCCGAACCCGGCCGCGCGGGCCTGGTTGATCCAGTTCAGCAGCCGCTGCACCTGATCGTTGACGTCGACGCGCATGGTCAGGCCGGCATAGATGTTCTGCTTGTCGTCGAGCAAGGGCTTGGTGCTCATGGCGTACCACTTGCCGTTGCGCTGAATCAGGCCTTCAGCGGGCTTGCCGGTGTCCAGCGTCCTGGACATGATGTCGTTGGTCGCGAGCTTGGTGCCGAACATGGGCTGGCCCTTGGCGTCGCGCAGCAGCGTGGCGGCGCGCATCCATGTGCCCTGGTATTTGAGCAGCACGGCCGGGTCGGCATTGGTGAAGGCGTGAACGTGAGAGGGAGCGTCGTCGTTGGCGTTGATGGTCTTGCCGTCCGCGACCAGGCGCGGCACGGCGCCGGCGACCCCGGTTTCCACGGTAGTGCCGTCGAGCTTGGGCTCACCTCCCAGCGTCTTCACGAATACGGGCATCAGCGCCGAGGCGCTTTGGCTCGCAGTTGCGAACACCAGTTGCAGGGCTTCGTCGGCGCTGGCGAGCGAGGCTTGCAGCTCCCGCTCGACGTTGGCCTGCGCGTCGCGGTAGCTCTGCCAGGCCATCACGCCGGCCGCCAGGCCCATGACGAGAATAGTGACCAGCAGCGTGGCCGTAACCAGTTTCCAGGACATCGACCGCACGGCCAGCCAGCCCGAGCGGATGCGCACGACCGCGCCGCGTCCCGGCGATGAGGGGTGGGTGAGAGTGGTCATGGTTTGCCTCGCGAATGGCATGATGAATATTCTGTTTCACGTATAAAACGCTTTTCCCGCCAGCAGTGACTGGAATAAGCCAAGGGAAGAAAGCCATTCCCATCGATTGGGCCCGGGCTTGGCGTAAACTTCGGCGGGCTCGCGGACCTTCTGCGCGGGCCACGAACAGGAAGCGCCGCAACATGGATTTGCATTATTTTCAAATACTGATTCTGGCCGTCGTCCAGGGCGCGGCCGAGCTGCTGCCCGTTTCCAGCTCGGCGCACGTGATCGTGGCCGAAAAGCTGATGGGCCTGGATCCCACCACGCCGGAGATGACCATGCTGCTGGTCATGCTGCACACCGGCACCATGTTCGCGGCCATCGTCTATTTCTGGAAGGCCTGGATCGCCACGTATTTCGCGTCGCTCCCGGCCTTTCGCACCAATGCGCTGCGCATCGTCGCGGCCACCGCGGCCACGGGCGTCGTGGGCCTGGCGCTGCTCTTCATCATCAAGCATCTGGTCTTTCGCAATGCATCGAGCTTCGAGATCGAGCACCTGTTCGGCAACACCACGCTGATGGCGGTATCGCTGGTCGCGGCGGGCGTGCTCATCATCCTGGCCGCGCGCCTGCGCGAGCGTTCCGACGACCTGACGCTGCGCAGCAGCATCTGGATCGGCGCCGTGCAAGGGCTGTGCCTGCCTTTTCGCGGTTTTTCGCGCTCGGGCGCGACGATTTCCACCGGCCTGGTCCTGGGCGTGTCGCGCCGCCGCGCCGAAGAGTTCAGCTTCGCGCTGGCCGTGGTGCTGACTCCGCCGGTCATCGCCAAGGAAGCCTGGCGTTTGTATCAGGCTGCGCACGTCCAGGCCGCCGGTAGCGGCCATGCCGTCGATTACATGCATTTGATGGGGCCCAGCCTGGTCGGCATGGTGTTCAGCTTTCTGGCCGGCCTTCTGGCGCTGCGCTGGCTGTCGAAGTGGCTGGAGCAGGGCCGCTGGCATTTCTTCGGGATCTACTGCCTGGTGGCGGCCGGCGTGGTACTGGCAGTAGGCTGATTCCCGCTTCCTGGCCGGGCTGGCCTGGTCTGATGACCTAATGCGGCCAGGCCGGCTTCATTCACCGGCCCCGCAGTTGGCCAGCACCTGCAGCAGCAGCTTGCGCAAGGTCTGCCGGTCGCGTTCGCTCATGCCCTCCAGGTAGAGGGCTTCCAGTTCCAGGGCGGGCTCCAGCATCGATTCGAAAGCCTTGCGGCCCTTGGGCTCCAGGTGCACGTGCACGCTGCGCGTGTCGGTGCTGTTGCTGCGCCGGCTTATATAGCCCAGACCTTCCAGCGCGCGCAAAGAGCGCGACAAGGTGGACTGCTCGGTCATGGTGGCCTGCGCCAGCTCGCCGATGCTCAGGCCTTCCCGCCCCGACAAAAATGCCAGCACGCGCCAATGCGTCAGGGTCAGGCCGTGCTGATCGAGAATGTCGAGCATGCGCCGGTTGATCTGCGTGGCGGTCCGGTTGATGAGATAGGGCAGGAACCGGTCGTGTCCCGGATAGGTCGAGGTGGGCATGATTCAAGAGGCGATGGGCAGGCGGCGTCGCGCGAATTGTAGCGAGGCGTTGAGCAGGAGCCCGATGAGCGAGATCAGCACCAGTGGCACGAACATGTCCACCATCTGATAAGAGCGCGCCGCGGTGACCAGCAGATGCCCCAGTCCGTCGCTGGACGAGATCATCTCGGCCAGGAACACGTTCAGGCAGGCGATCACCAGCGCGATGCGGCAGCCGGTGAGGATGGGACCCAGGGCCGAAGGCAGCTTCACGGTCAGCACGACGACCGAGCGGCTTGCGCCCGCGGCCTGCGCGGCCCACACCAGCTTGGGCGGCACCGAGCGCAGGCCGTGCAGCGTGGCCAGCATCAGCGGAAAGACCGCGTCGGCCACCACCAGGGCGATCTTGGACGCATGGCCGAACCCCAGCAGCAGCACCAGAGCCGGATACAGCGCGATCTTGGGTATGGGCGAGGCCACGCGCACCAGGGGCGTGAGAAACGGCTCGGCGCCCTGCGCCATGGCGATGCCCAGGCACAACCCCAGCGCCAGGGCGATGAGAAAACCCGAGAATAGACGTATCAGGGTCTGGCCGATATGAAAGAGAAAGCCCGGATCGAGCAGGTCGTGCGCCAGGCGCAGCGCGACGGCGGTCGGCGAGGGCAGAAGTCGGGCCGGCACGAAGCCGGCCAGGCATGTCAGCTGCCAGATGGCCAGCAGGCCGATCACGGGCCAGATGGCGCCATGTTTCGCGAACCAGACGAATAGCGGCGAGCGCCGCGCTTGGGCGCGTAGGTGATCCATTTCAGCTCGTCGATCCGGGTTGCAACGTATCGGCCCAGTGCGTAAGCGCCACGCGCAGGCGTTCCATCAGCACGTCGAGCACGACGCCGATGACGGCGATGATGAGTATGACGGCGTAGACGTCGGTGTAGATGGCCATGTCCATGGC
The DNA here is from genome assembly GCA_937881145.1 of uncultured Bordetella sp. Taxonomy (GTDB): domain Bacteria; phylum Pseudomonadota; class Gammaproteobacteria; order Burkholderiales; family Burkholderiaceae_B; genus Bordetella. Next base: position 1,367 of record CALGFL010000339.1, on the reverse strand, counting down.
GTTAAAGAGCAGATTGCCCGCGCCGTTTTGCCGCGCGATCATTTCCGAACTGATCATGGTGATGAGCGCGATCGAGACGGCAACCCGGCAGCCCAGCATCACCTCGGGCAGCGCGGCGGGCAGGATCACCCGCAAGAGGCGTGCCGCCCGGCCCATGCCCATGGCCTGGGCCGACCAGATGAGCTTGTCGTCTACTTGTTCCGCGCCTTGGCTGCTGTGATAGAGCAGGGGCAGGCTCACGCCCATGAAGATCACCAGCACCTTGGACAGGTCGCCGATGCCGAGCCACAGCATGATGATGGGCATCAGGGCCGCCTTGGGAACGGGGTAGGCCAGGGCGGTGAGCGGATTGAGCAGGCGCGCGAGCGGCTTGCTGCGGCCCATGGCCAGGCCCAGCGGCACGGCGATGAGCAGCCCCAGGCCGAAACCGAGCGCCATGCGCCGCAGCGAGGCCAGGATGCCGAGCACGTCTTCGCCGTTGGACAGAATGACCGGAACATCGCGCAGGGTTTCCCAGGCGCTGGGCAGTTCTTCCATCTTCAGCCACAGCGCCGCGGCCTGCCAGAGCAGCAGCAGCGCGGCGCAGGCCAGCAAGGTGCGCCAGTTGCGGCGCCAGACCTGGCGCAAGCCGGCGAGCCGCGGCAGGCCCCGCGTCATTGGGCGGTCTCCGGCGCGCGGGCGTGATCGAGCAAGGCTTCGAGTTCCAGCACGTACTGCTGGTAGCGCGGATCGGTCAGCAACTGCGTCCGCACGCGCGGCCGGGGCAGATCGATGTCGGCGATGCGCAGCACGCGGCCCGGCGAGCCGCTCATCACCACCACCCGATCGGACAGATACACGGCCTCGTCCACGGCGTGCGTGACGAAGAGCACCGTCTTGCGGTCGCGCTCCCAGATCTCGAGCAGCTCGTTCTGCAGCGTGGTGCGGGTGTATGCGTCCAGCGCGCCGAAGGGCTCGTCCATCAGCAGAATGCGCGGCTCGTAGGCCAGGGTGCGGGCAATGGCCACGCGCTGGCGCATGCCGCCAGACAGCTGCTTGGGATAGAAGCCGGCATAGTCGGCCAGGCCCACCTTGCACAGCAGCGCCTCTGCGCGCTGCCGCGCTTGCCGGGCCGGCACCTTCTGCACCGTCAGGCCGTACATCACGTTCTGCAACACGGTCTTCCAGGGAAAGAGCGCGAATTCCTGGAACACGGGGCCGCGGTCCGGCCCGGGCTCGCGCACGGGCTTGTCGCTCACGCGGATCTCGCCCGATGACGGCGCGACGAAGCCGCCCACCATATAAAGCAGGGTGGACTTGCCGCAGCCCGAAGCCCCCAGCAGCGAGACGAATTCGCCTTCGCGCACGCTCAGGTCGATGTCGGTCAG
>CALGFL010000338.1 GCA_937881145.1 uncultured Bordetella sp. | reverse complement strand
CCAGCACCAGATGCAGGCCGGCGTGACCGCCGTAGATTTCCAGCGTATCGCCAAAATGCCGCTCGATGGCCGCGATCATGGCTACCCGCCGTTCGGCATACAAATTGCGCACGCGGCGAATGTGCGATGACAAATGGCCTTCGCGAATGAATTCGGCCAGTATCGACTGCGTGATCAGTTGCCCTTCCCGGTACAGCTCCGCGACCGCCACGGCGAACGCGCCCGCCAGGCGCTCGGGCACGACCAGATACCCCATCCGCAACCCAGGGAACAACGTCTTGCTGAAGCTGCCCGCGTAGAGCACCAGGCCGCTTTCGTCGAGCCCCTGCAGCGAGGGCAACGGCCGGCTGCCGTAGCGGAATTCGCTGTCGTAGTCGTCCTCGAGAATCCAGCAGCCATGCTGGCGCGCATACTCCAGCAACATGCGCCGGCGCGCCAGGCTCATGACCATGCCCAGGGGATACTGGTGCGACGGCGACACCACGATCAGCCGGGGCGGACGCGACAGATCGGTTGCCGACAGGCACATGCCCTCGTCGTCCACTGGCACCGACACCACATTCAAACCCGACGACAGCAGCAGATTGCGCACGCCCCAGTAGGAGGGCTCCTCGATCCAGACAAGGTCACCCGGCTGGCACAGCAGCCGCGTCGCCACGTCCACGGCCTGGTGAATGCCCGTCGTCATGACCACCTGCCCGGCCGCGCCGTTGACCGACCTTGCACTGTTCAAGTAGTTGGCGACTTCGTGGCGCAGCGGCTCGTATCCTCCCGCGGGCGCATAGGTGAGCAGTTCCGTCGGCGAGCGACGCCAGTGCCGGCCTTGAATGCGGTTCCAGGTTTTGTAGGGAAATTCGGCCACGTCGGGGACCCCGGGCATGAACGCCCCCCACTGGCGGTTCGAGAAGCCGGCGCGGTCGATCAGTTCGTGTCCGCGCGGCGAAAGCCCCAGCGCGGCAGCCTGTGGCGCCGCGACGCCCGCAGGCGCCGCCGCCACCACGTCGGGCATGTCCTGGCTGATATCGACGACGAAGGTGCCGCGCCCGGTGGCCGCCGTGACATAACCCTCGATTTCAAGCTGCTCGTAAACCTGCAGAACCGTATTGCGCGCGATGGATAGATCGGTCGCCAGGGTCCGGGATGACGGGAGCCGCGCACCGGCAATCAGGCGGTTGCCGAGTATGGCGTCGCGGATCAGGCGGTACAACTGGCGGTAAGCCGGCTCGCCGGCCCCCACATCCAGCCATTGCTGCAGCCAGTCTGCCAGGGTGAACGAACCCGAACTCATGATTGGCTCCATTATTTTTTTAAAAATGGCTCTGGATTGTAGACCAAGCAGTCCACATAATGACCCAAACCCGGCCCATTGCAACCCTGCGCAGACGGACAGACCTTCATGGACAACCAAACCTGGCAAAGCCGTAAATCCGATGCTATTCCCGAGGGCATCGGCATTCTGTGCGACTTCTACATGGACCGCGCGCTCAACGCCGAACTCTGGGATGTCCAGGGTCGCCGCTACATCGATTTCGCCGCGGGCATCGCCGTAACCAATACCGGGCACTGCCATCCCCGCGTCGTGGCCGCCATTTCGCAGCAGTTGGGCAGGTTCACCCACACCGCATTCCAGATTTCGCCGTATTCCAGCTATGTGGAGCTGGCCGAGAAAATCAACCAGCGCACCCCGGGCCACCACAAGAAAAAAACCGCATTTTTCACCACCGGCGCCGAGGCCGTCGAAAACGCAGTGAAGATCGCCCGCGCGGCCACCGGGCGCACCGGCGTCATCGCATTTTCGGGCGCATTCCATGGCCGCACTTTCATGGGACTGGCGCTCACCGGCAAGGTCTCTCCTTATAAACTGGGGTTCGGCCCCTTCCCTGGCGACATCTACCATGCGCCCTTTCCCAATGCGTTGCATGGGATCAGCGTGCAGGATTCGCTCGATGCCATCGACGCCCTGTTCAAATCCGATATCGACCCGCGCCGCGTCGCCGCCATCCTCGTCGAGCCGGTACAGGGCGAGGGCGGGTTCAATGTGGCCCCGCCGGAGTTTCTGCAGGCGCTGCGCAGCCTGTGCGACCGGCACGGCATCTTGCTGATCGTCGACGAGATCCAGACCGGTTTCGGGCGTACCGGAAAAATGTTTGCCATCGAGCACTCCGGTGTCGTCCCCGATCTCATGACCATGGCCAAGAGCCTGGCGGGAGGGATGCCCCTGTCCGGCGTATGCGGACGCGCGCAAATCATGGACGCCCCGGTGCCCGGCGCGTTGGGCGGTACCTATGCCGGCAACCCGCTGGCCCTGGCGTCGGCGCTGGCGGTGCTGGACATCATCGACGCCGAAAACCTCGTGGAACGCGCCAGCGTCACCGGCGACAGGCTGCGCGCCACGCTGAACGACCTGGCCGCCTCGATGCCGGCCATCGCCCAAGTGCGTGGCCTGGGCGCCATGATCGCGGTCGAATTCCGGGACCCAGAAGATGGCCGGCCCGATCCCGAGTTGACAGCACAGATCCAAAAGCGCGCCCTGCGCAACGGCTTGCTTTTGCTGACCTGCGGCGTTTACGGCAACGTCATCCGCTTCCTGTTCCCGCTCACGATCGAAGACGCCGTCCTGGACGAAGGACTGCACATTCTCTCCGAAGCGATCCGGGGCTAAAGCCGCCCCCTCAACGCCCAGCCCAGAAGAGTCCGCCACGTGTCCATCGTTCCGTCCGAGCCCTTAGTCCGTTTCCGCGGCGTCCAGAAATCCTACGACGGCCAGACGCTCGTCGTCCGGAATCTGGACCTCGACATCCAGCATGGCGAATTCCTGTCCCTGCTGGGACCGTCGGGATCGGGCAAGACGACCTGCCTCATGATGCTCGCCGGATTCGAGTTCCCCACGGCGGGCGACATCTTCCTGGACGGCCAGCGCCTGAATGACGTACCGCCCCACAAGCGCAACATCGGCATGGTCTTCCAGAACTACGCCCTGTTTCCGCACATGACCGTGGAAAAAAATCTGCACTATCCGCTGAAGGTGCGCAACGTTGCGGCCGACGAGCGCCGCAAGCGCGTAGCCGAAGCGCTGGCCATGGTGCAGATGAGCGCGTTCGCCAAACGTTATCCGGGCCAGCTGTCGGGCGGACAGCAGCAGCGCATTGCGCTGGCGCGCGCGCTGGTATTTGACCCCAAGCTCGTGCTCATGGACGAACCTCTGGGCGCGCTCGACAAACAGCTGCGCGAACATATGCAGCTCGAACTCAAGGCGCTGCACCGATCCCTGGGCATTACCTTCGTCTACGTCACGCACGACCAAAGCGAAGCGCTGACCATGTCCGACCGCGTCGCGGTATTCGATCAGGGCGTGATCCAGCAGATCTCGCCCGTGCGCACGCTCTATGAAGAGCCTTGCAATCGCTTCGTCGCCAGCTTCGTGGGCGACTGCAATCAGATCGAAGGCAGGGTCGAGTCCCTGCATGGCGAACAATGCCTGGTGCGGCTGACCGACGGCTCCATGGTCCAGGCCCTCAACATCGGCCAGTTGCAAGCCGGCGCCCGCTGCGTGCTGGCGATCCGCCCCGAACGCATGGGTATCGCCCAGGGACCGCAGGCCGTCAATATGCTGCCCGCCCAAGCGCAGGACCAGGTGTACTTTGGCGACCACATCCGGCTGCGCTGCCGAATTCTCGACTCCACCGTATTCGTCAAACTTCCGCTGGACCAAAAGGCGTCCCTGGGCGCTTGCGGCGCCGGCGGCCCCTTGTTTCTTTCCGTACGCACCGAACACGCCAGGGCCTTCAAGCCCTGACGCCACGGTGTCCCTTCAACGCTGTTTTCCGCCCGCATCAACCTGCTGGCCTATTAAATCAAACCGGAGACAATCCATGAAAATCAGCAAGAAGCTTTCCTCGCTCGCCATCGCATCGGCCGTCCTGGCCATGGCAGCGGGATCTGCACAGGGTCGCGACCTCACCGTCGTCAACTTCGGTGGCGCCAATGGCGATGCGCAGGAAGTCGCTTTCATCAAGCCGCTCGAAAAAGAACTCGGCAAGAAAATCATCGCCGTCGCCTATAACGGCGAACAGGCCAAGGTCAAAGCCATGGTCGACACCCACGACGTGGTGTGGGACGCCGTCGAGGTCGAGACCGGCGATCTGGGTCGCGGCTGCGACGAAGGGCTGTACGAAAAGCTGAACTGGGACCACATCGGCAAGA
>CALGFL010000337.1 GCA_937881145.1 uncultured Bordetella sp. | reverse complement strand
GGTAGCCTTGCCGGGTTGGGCAGCCGTGCGCCGGACCGCTGCATTGCGGGCGTTGATCATGCGCGAGACCATCATGGCCGCGAGGATGATGAGAAGCCAGGTGATGAATTTCATTTCAAACCCCGATGCAGAATCATTTCCAGCACGAACCGGCTGCCTGTGTAGGCCAGGATCAGGAACACGAAGCCGGTCAGCGTCCAGCGCAGCGCCACGCGGCCGCGCCAGCCGCGCAGATGGCGGCCCGCCAGCAGGCCGCCGAACGTGATCCACGACAGCACGGTGAATACGGTCTTATGGTCGAAGGGCAGGACGCGATGGATAAGCTGCATCGACGCCACGGAGCCGGTGATCATCGCCAGCGTCAGCACGGCGAAGCCCACGCCGATCAACCGGAACAGCAGTCTTTCCTGCACCAGCAGCGGCGGCTGCACGTCGAGCACCAGGGCCACCAGGCCGCGCCGGTCCTCTTTGGATTCATGCAGACGCAGATGCCGGTCGAGCAGGGACATGAGCATGGACTGCAAGGCGGCGATGGTGATCAAGCCGTAGGCCGCCAGCGAAATGACCAGATGCGCGCGCAGCCAGGCGTTGCCGGCATGCGGCACGATGAAGCCCTGCGGAAACAGCGCCGCCAGCAGCGTGGTCAGAAAGGCCGCCGGGATCAGCAGCAGCTGCAGGCCGTCCAGACGGATGAAAAAGCCTTCGATCCAGTAAATCACCAGCCCCAGCCAGACGGCGGCCGACAGGGCCAGGGCCCAGCCTATGAAGAGCTGGCCGTCTTTTTGCAGGCTCAAAACCAGGGCCACGGCTTGCAGCGCCAAGGCGCCGAGCAGGCATAGGCGGGCGGTTTGGCCGACGTGTTCGGCATTGCCGTCGCGCAGCAGGCGACGGGTGTGGCCGGCGCCCAGCAACGCGTAAGCCAGGGCCGAGATGGCGTGAAATACAATACCCAGCGACATAAAGAAGTACCCCCACGCCGCGCCTTTGGCTGGCTGCCCCTCGAAAGGGCGGCGCACCTTGGGGCGGCCCGGCGGTAAAAAGGTTCCGGTTCAGCCGGTTAGTGTAAGCGTAACGCCTCTTTTTCCCCATGCTCGATAATCTGACTCAACGACTTTCGCGCGTCGTCAAGACGCTGCGCGGCGAAGCGCGCCTGACCGAGGCCAACACCCAGGAGATGCTGCGCGAAGTGCGCATGGCTCTGCTGGAGGCCGACGTATCCCTGCCGGTGGTGCGTGACTTCGTGGCTCGCGTGAAGGAAAAAGCGCTGGGCGAAGAAGTGGCCGGCAGCCTGACGCCCGGCCAGGCCCTGGTGGGCGTGGTGCACAAGGAACTGGCCAGCCTCATGGGCGCCGACCTCGGCCCGGCCGCGGCCGAGCTGTCGCTGGCCATGCAGCCGCCGGCCGTCATTCTCATGGCCGGCCTGCAGGGCGCGGGCAAGACCACCACGACCGGCAAGCTGGTCCGCTGGCTGGCTGAAGGCGGCCATACCAGCCACGGCC
>CALGFL010000336.1 GCA_937881145.1 uncultured Bordetella sp. | reverse complement strand
GTGCTGCGGTCGACGGCATCAACCACGCGCTGCATCGCCCGGCGCTGGCGCTCAGGGTCGCGCGCGGTGAGTGCGACCTGCGCCTGGACCTTGATTGCGGAAAGCGGGGTCTTGAGCTCGTGCGCCGCGTCGCCCGTAAAAGCGCGCTCGCGGTCGAGCGACTGGCGCAGACGCTGCAGCAGCATATTGAGCGCGGCAACCAGCGGCACGATCTCATCGGGGATCTTCTTGATCTCGATGGTTTCGAGGCTGTCGGACGAGCGTGCCCCGATGGCCTCGGACAATGTGCGCAGGGGCGCCAGGTTTCTTCCGATGGCGATCCAGATCAATATGGCGAGCACGGGTAGCGCGAGAAAAAGCGGTCGGGCAACCCGCTGCGCGCTCACCGCGGACAGGGCGGAGCGATGCGAGCGCTGTTCGAAGATGCGCACGATGCGTCCGCGCGCGGCATCCCGGGTGGTATAGATGTACCACCGCGCGCGCTCTTGCGATCCGTCGCCGGCGGCTGGCGCACCGGACAGCGCAAATGCCGGAAGGCCGGGGCTGGCGGCCAGCACGCGGCCATCGATGGACATCACCTGGTACAGCAGCGGCATCGGCTGGTCTTCGTCTTCATCGTCGTCTCTCGGCGGAAGGCTCGCTTTTGCAAAGACCGGCAAATCGTCGAGGTCCAGCACGAGCAGCGCGCGGGCGACCTGCTCGACGCGCGCGTTGTCCCACTCCTGGGCCTCGTGAAGGGCCTGGTGATAGCTCGAATGCAGCGAGTACAGCCAGATCGCCACGACGCCGGACAGCACAATCAGCGTCAACCGTTGCCGGATCGATCTCATCGCACCGGCGCTTCGATCACGTAACCGATGCCGCGGATGGTGCGGATCAATCTGGAGCCCAGTTTCTTGCGCAAATTCGAGACGTGGACTTCGATCGCATTGCTTTCGATCTCTTCGTTCCAGCCATAGAGGCTGTCTTGCAGACGGGCGCGGGAAAGAGGACGGCCCTGGTTCGCCAGGAGCTCGACCAGCAGCGCACACTCACGCGAGGTAAGCGCGATGTGCTCGCCTGCGCGCATGATCGTAAGACGATCGGGGTCGACAATCAGGCCGTCGTATTCGATCGTATCGGTGCCGCGGCCTTGCGAGCGCCGCACAAGCGCGCGGCAGCGCGCGATCAGCTCGGTCAGGTCGAACGGCTTGCCGACATAATCGTCCGCGCCGGCGCTCAAGCCGCTCACCCTATCGGCAACGGCGTCGCGCGCAGTCATGACGAGCACCGGCGTATGGTCGTTGCGCTTGCGTATCCAGTCGAGCAGCTCGGTGCCGGATACATGCGGCAAACCCAGATCGAGTACGACCAGGTCGTACGGCGCGGTCGTCATCGCCAGTTGCGCCTGCTTGCCGTCATGGGCCCAGTCGACCGCCATGCCCGCCTCGGCCAGCCCGTCCTCGACACCGCTGCCGATCAGCCTGTCGTCCTCGACGAGTAATACGCGCATCGCTTCGGTTCCAAAAAAATGCATTGTCCAAGCAACGATAACCGCTCGTTCCGACGCATATCAAGGGCATCCGGAATATTGTCCGCTCTTAAGATTTCGTTAATGTGCGGCCCCTAAACTGGCGGCGTCGAGTAACTCTATCGGAACCTTCGAATGGTCAATTTTTCACTCCGATCCCATTTCCGCGCGATCGCATGCATCTGCCTGCTCGCCGCCGCACCGCTGGCCCACGCAGCGGGAATCAAGACCTTGATGCGCGACATGAACCAAGCCATGAAAGGCGCGATGGCGAGCACCACGATGCCGCAGCTGAGCAGCTACGTAAGCAGGCTCGAGAGCGACGCCATGCAAGCGAGCCAGCAGCCCTATAGCTACGACCAGGGCACATACAACCAGGGCATGAAGACGCTGCGACAGGATTTGAGCAAAGTCGACCAGGCGATCAAGGCCGGCGACATGGCGGCCGCCAAGCACGAATTGCAGCAGGTCATCAGAACGCGAAACCACTATCACCATCTCCTGAGCTGATCGGCCAGGACAGGCGTTCAAACTGGAGCTCCGTTTTATGAAAACCTTTTCTCGCTATCCCCTTTCGGTCAGCCTGCTGCATTGGCTGCTGGCCATCGCGCTGATCGCCAATTTCGCCATCGGCTGGGTGCTCGAAGACCAGGAGGAACTGCTGGCCCTGCACAGATCGCTCGGCGTTCTTGTTCTTGGGTTGGCGGCGATCCGTCTGCTCAACAGGATTCGCCTGAATCGCCGGTTGCCCGCCTCGGTCAACGCCGCAGGCACGCCGGCGTACAAGGTCGAAAAAGCCACGCACTTTTTGCTCTATGCGCTGATGCTCGCCATTCCGCTGCTTGGATGGCTAAAGACCAATGCCGCCGGTCGGCCGGTCGACGTCTTCGGCCTTTTCTCGCTGCCCATGCTGATGCCCAGGAGCCACGAGTTCTCCTACTGGCTGGGACAGCTGCATGCGCTGACGGCCTACACCCTCGCCCTATTGGTCGGCCTGCATGTGCTGGGGGCCTTGGCCCACTGGGTATTCAAGTCCGAGAACCTGATTCCTCGCATCCTGCCGCTGCCCGAGCGTGCGGAGCAGGTCAGACACCTCAACGAGGCAATCAAAAGAAAGCCCGCAACGCGGTAGGCTGCTGCTCAGTCGTCCTCGATGCCGAGCTCGCGCAGCTTGCGCGTAATGGTGTTGCGGCCGATGCCCAGCCTGGAGGCGGCCTCGACGCGGCGGCCGCGGCTGGCATCCAGAGCGCTTTGCAGCAAGATCTTCTCGAACTGGCGCGTGAGCGTGGTCATGATGGCCGGCTCGCCGCGGTCGAGGCGCCGCCGCGCGTCATGCATCAAGGCTTGCTCCCAGGAGTCCGGCTCCGTACCGGCGCCGGCCGGTAGTGCGGTAGCGCGGGCGGCCGATACCGGTGCCGCGGGCCTGACGACGGCGTCCGCTGCCGCCCCGACGCCGCGCTCCACCGCGCGGATTTCCGGCGGCAGGTCGTTGCGGTCTATGGTCTGGCCCGGCGCCATGACGGTGAGCCAGTGGCAGAAGTTCTCCAGCTGGCGCACATTGCCCGGAAAGTCGAAGCGTGTGAGCACGGCGACGGCGGCGGGCGTCAATCGCTTGACCGGCACGCCCAGGGCGCGTGCGCTACTGGCCAGGAAGTGGTTGGCCAACGCGGGGATGTCCTCGATGCGTTCGCGCAGCGGCGGCAGGCGCAGGCGGATCACATTCAGCCGGTGAAACAGGTCTTCGCGGAACAAGCCTTGTTCGACGCGCTGCTCCAGCGGCTGGTGGGTGGCCGCGACGATGCGCACATCCACGCGCACCGGCTGCGAGCCGCCGACGCGATAGAAGCTGCCTTCTGCCAGTACGCGCAGCAGGCGCGTCTGCAGCTCGATGGGCATGTCGCCGATTTCGTCCAGGAACAGCGTGCCGCCGTTCGCCTCGTCGAAGCGGCCGCGACGCAGCGTTTTGGCGCCTGTGAAGGCGCCGCGATCATGACCGAAGAGCTCGGCCTCGAGCAGGTCGCGCGGAATGGC
>CALGFL010000335.1 GCA_937881145.1 uncultured Bordetella sp. | reverse complement strand
CGGCCGATGTCGCGGATCTCGATGTCGGCATAGGCCAGGGAATTGAGGCTGGTGAACTGCAGCGCGGGGAAAACGCCGCCCAGGGTAACGATGAACCAGATGGTCAGCCAGGACATGCCCGGATGCAGGATGCCGCAGATGGCCACGGCCATGCCGCACAGCACGGCATTGACGATGAGCACCTTGCGAAAGCCCCAGCGCTTGAGGATCTTGATGGCCACGGTCTTGGTGCAGAAGCTGCCGATGGCCGAGCAGCATGTGATGACGCCGCCTTCGAAGGCCGTCATGCCCAGGCCGTCCTGCAGCAGCAGCGGCAGCAGAAAAGGCAGGGCGCCCAGGCCGATGCGAAACAGCGAGCCGCCCAGCACGCTGCAATTGAAAGTGGGAATGCGCAGGAAGCTCAGATCCAGCAGCGGGTTTTCCACGCGTTGCGAGTAGACCCAGTACAGGCCCAGGAGCAGGGCGCCGATCAGCACCAGCCCCACGGCCGTGCTCTCCAGGATCAGGCCGCTGCCTATCGTCGACATGCCCAGCATGAAGAGCGACGCGCCCAGGCCGGACAGGACGAAGCCCGTCCAGTCCAGCTTGCCGGGATGCGCTTCGTGGCTGTTCTCGATGTAGCGGTTGGTGAGGTAGATGCCCAGAATGCCGATCGGCACGTTGATGAAGAACATCAGGCGCCAGTTCAGATAGGTGGTGATGAAACCGCCCAGTAGCGGCCCCAGCACCGGCCCGGCCTGGGCGGGTATGGTCAGGTAGGTGACGGCGCGGATGAACTCCGACTTGGGCACGGCGCGGAACATCAGGATGCGTCCCACCGGCACCATCATCGCGCCGCCCACGCCCTGGATGAAGCGGGCCAGCACCAGCGTGGTCAGCGACGTGGCGGCCGCGCACAACAGCGACCCCACGACGAAGACGGCGATGGCGGCGCGAAAGACCGTGCGCGCGCCGAAGCGGTCGGCCACCCAGCCGCAGATGGGAATGAACACGCCCAGGCCCACGACGTAGCTGGTGACGGCCAGCTTGAGCGTGATCGGACTGTGCCCCAGGTCGCGCGCCAGCACGGGGATCGCCGTGACCAGAATGGTCGAATCCACATTCTCCATGAGCAGCGCGCAAGCCACGATGAGCGGGACGATGAGCGGGCCGAAACGGGAGGATGTCAGAGGCATGGCGGAAAGCGGGAAGGGATGCCGGGGCATTATGACATTGAAGGATGGAGAAATTTGAGGAGTGCTTCGAGTATTCTTGGCCGGGTACGGGCGGCACGGGGCCGGCCGCGGCCGGACAAGAAGGAGCAAAGGATGGATACGGATTTTTGGCTGGAACGCTGGCGCCAGGGGCAGACCGGCTTTCACATGAAAAAGACCACGCCCCTGCTGGCCAAGTACTGGCCGGCCCTGGGCGTGCCGCGGGGCAGCCGGGTACTGGTGCCTCTTTGCGGCAAGTCGCTGGACATGATCTGGCTGGCCGGGCAGGGTCATCGCGTCATGGGCGTGGAGCTTTCCTCGCTGGCCGTCGAGCAGTTCTTCGCCGAAAACCAGCTCACGCCGAAGGTGAGCGCGGCGCCGGCGGGCACCCTCTATAGCGCGGGCGACATCGAGATCCTGTGCGGCGACATCTTCGCGCTCGGCGCGGCCGACTTTGCCCAGTGCGCCGGCGCCTATGACCGCGCCGCGCTGGTCGCCCTGCCGCCGCCCATGCGCGAACGCTATGTGCGGCACGTCTACGGGCAGTTGCCGGCGGCATGCCGGGCCTTGTTGCTCACGCTCGAATACGACCAGAACGAAATGGCCGGCCCGCCCTTTGCAGTTCTTGAACGAGAGGTGCGGACTTTGTATGCGTCATGGGCTAGTGTTTCGGTATTGGATCGGCGCGCCATTCTGGACAAGGAGCCTTCGTTCGCCGCGCGCGGCCTCACCCGGCTCGATACGGTGGTCTACGAATTGCGGCGAACCCGGGCCTGAGCTCCTGCGCTTGATGCCCGCGGCGCTCTGATACCATAGTTGACATATTTAGTTGCATTATTAATACACCACCTGTACGCCGTCCCGATGAATCGCGGCGTATCCCGGAGAGAGCTTGTGCTGAAGTCCTGGCTGCGCAAATTGCACGCTGCGACGCTTGCCAGAGGAACGGTTCAGGCCCATGCATCGGCCGTGCTGGACGACCAGCCTGAATCGATCGGCAAGCAGCTCGAAATCGTGCATTTGCTGCGCTCGGTGCGCGACGAACAATCCCTGGCGATCGTCTCCCTGGACGGCCAGGCGCAGAGCGGCGTCACGACTTTGCTGGAAGTCGTGCAGCAGGCCAAGGCCCTGGTCTTCGCGGGCTTGTCCGATGCCGGCCTGACCGAGCGGTTGCTGGCGGCCCGCGGCCCGGTCATGGTTTCGACCTCCTGCGACCAGGTCTATCTGATGTTCGAGGTCGAGGGGCTGGAGAAGACGGATTATTTCGGCCGCCCCGCGCTCAAGGCCCGCCTGCCCAAGACGATCACCTACATGCAGCGGCGCGATGCCTTTCGCACGGCGGTCCCGCCGGACAAGGAGGTGAGTTGCACGATCTTGCAGAACGCCGCCATTCATCCGACAGCCGGCAAACTGGTCGTTCGCGACCTGAGCGTGACGGGCCTGGCGCTGGCCGACCCGGCCCGCGTGCTCGATGCCGAATACGGCAAGGTCTACGCGGCCCGGCTCGATATTCCTCGCACGGGCGCCTTCGATGTGAGCCTGAGCGTGATCCATGTCAGCGACGAGGAGCCTGCGTACAAGGGCGCGGCCAAAGTGCGCCGCGTCGGCTGCTCTTTCGTCGATGTGCCTTGGGGCGTGCGCATCCGCGTCCAGAGCTTCGTGAGCGACCTGCAGCGCGAAGAAATCATGCGCCAACGCGGCTTGCTGAGCCACGCTAAAATGCCGCCATCCGCTTGATAGCGGACACGGCTTGATCTTGCCGCCCTTAGCTCAGTTGGATAGAGCACTCGCCTTCTAAGCGAGCGGTCACACGTTCGAATCGTGTAGGGCGGGCCAATTCAGGCGGTGTGCAGCCCATCCATGAACTGCGCCAGCCGCACATCCAGATCAGTCACGCCGCCCGCATCGTGCGTCGCCAGCACCACTTCGACGCGGTTGTAGACGTTGAACCACTCGGGATGGTGATCCATCCGTTCGGCGATGAGCGCCACGCGCGTCATGAAGCCGAAGGCGGCGTTGAAGTCCTTGAAGACGAAGGTCCGGGTGATGGCCTCGCGCCCGTCGAAGGCTTTCCATTCGGGCAGTTTCGACAGGGCCTTTGCCGCATCGATTTTTTCCGGTTTATGCATGTCTGGCCTCCAGAGAATACGAGTCCGCGATTGCTAGGGGATCCACGACCGCAGTATAGGACGGGCTGCCAGGCGTATCTGCCTGTTTTCGTTCTTATCCTGCACCCTGAAGGCGACCGAGGTAACTCTAGCGAAATTGAAATAATCCGTCTTTAAGATCCGGCCTTGCGCCGTGTGAGCCCTGGCTCGCAACAAAAAGCCGAAGCGCATCACGCTTCGGCTTTTTGTTGCCGAATCCAAACAGGATCGCGGAAATATGGAAATCATGGATTTCCCGTATCGATGCGATGTGAACGATGGGAGGGTTTTGGACGATGATGAGCGGTGCAGACCAATACTTGTAAAACTGCCTCGAGCCGTCGGTGACCGGCGGCCAGCTCTTAGGAGAGATCGATGACAAAGTTGATTAAAAACGCAGGCCGCAAGATTCTTGTCTCCGAGATTGCCATTGCCCTCGCCGCTGCCATCGGGCTGCCGGCGATCGCCCATGCCGACAAGCTGGGCGACCTGTACACCGCCGCCAAGAAAGAAGGCGCGCTGACCGTTATCGCGCTACCGCACGACTGGTGCGGCTATGGCGATCTCATCACCGCCTTCAAGGCCAAGTATCCCGGGATCACGGTCAACGAGCTCAACCCCGACGCCGGCAGCGCCGACGAACTGCAGGCCATCCGCGCCAACAAGGGCAATACGGGCCCCCAGGCGCCCGACGTCATCGACGTGGGCCTGGCTTTCGGGCCGACCGCCAAGAAAGAAGGGCTGCTGCTGCCCTACAAGGTCTCGGCCTGGAATGAAATCGATCACAGCATCAAGGACGCCGACGGCTATTGGTACGGCGACTATTACGGCGCCATCGCCTTCGGCGTGAACAAGGACCTGGTCAAGAACACCCCCACCAGCTGGGCCGACCTCAAGAAGAAGGAATATTCGCATTCGGTCGCGCTGGCGGGCGATCCGCGTTCGGCGGCCCAGGCCATCCTCGGCGTCATGTCGGCCGGCCTGTCGATGGGCGGCAAGCCCGGCGCGGATGCGGGCAAGAAAGGGCTGGAGCTGTTCGCCGAACTCAACAAATCCGGCAATTTCGTGCCGGTCATCGGCAAGGCCGGCACGCTCGCCCAGGGCCAGACACCCATCATCATTGGCTGGGACTACAACCTGCTGGCGTGGCGCGACGGCTTGAAGGGCAATCCCCCGATGGACGTGGTCGTGCCCAAGGCGGGAGCTCTGGCCGGTGTCTATATCCAGGCAATCAGCGCCTACGCGCCGCATCCGAACGCGGCCAAGCTCTGGGAGGAATTCCTGTATTCCGACCAGGGGCAGATCGGCTGGATGCAAGGCTATTGCCACCCGGTGCGATTCAACGCCATGTCGGCGGCCAACAAATTCTCCAAGGCCGTGCTCGACAAGCTGCCGCCGGCCGCCGCCTATAAAAACGCCGTGTTCCCCACAGTCCAGGAGCAGGACGCCAACAAGAACGCGATCGTCGCCGGCTGGGACAAGGTCGTCGGCGCCAACGTCAAGTAATCCTGGTCGCCAGGCACAACAGGCTCCGCTGCGGCGGGGCCTGGTTTGCGTCAGCCTTACGTTAGCGATCGGAGCCGAGCAGGCATGACGACACGCACTTCTTCTCTTTTCCTGCCCATTTTGCGCTCGCGGCAGGTGGGCAACTGGCTGGCGGTGGCGCCGTTTTTTCTCTTCGCGCTGCTCTTTCTGATCCTGCCCACACTGAACATCGTGGTCGGTGCATTCCGCGACATCGACGGCCATTTGACGTTCGGCAACCTGGTCAAGCTCTTCACGCCGTCGATACGCGATGCCTTCTGGTTGTCGATTCAGCTGAGCGTGCTGACGGCCGTGCTGGGCTGCCTGTTCGGCTTCATGATCGCCGCCGCATTGGTCTTTGGCAAGCTGCCGGGCGGGCTGCGCAATGCGATGGTGACTTTCTGCGGCGTGGCCGCCAATTTTTCCGGCGTGCCGCTTTCCTTCGCCTTCATCGCCACCTTGGGGCGCCTGGGTTTCGCTACGCTGATCCTGCGCAACGGGTTCGGCATCAATCTCTATGCGACCGGCTTCGATCTCATTTCGTTCACCGGCCTGACCATCACCTACCTTTATTTCCAGATACCCCTCATGGTGCTGATCATCCTGCCGGCCCTTGAGGGCTTGCGCAAGGAATGGAGCGAGGCCGCCGCCAGCCTGGGTGCGAGCGGCGCGCAGTATTGGCGCATGGTCGCCTTGCCGGTGCTCTGGCCGTCGCTGCTGGGCACGCTGGCCTTGCTGTTCGCCAACTCTTTCGGCGCGGTCGCCACCGCCATCGCGCTCACGGGCTCTTCGCTTTCCATCGCGCCGATCGTGCTCTTTGCGCAGATCCGCGGCGACGTGCTCAACGACCCGCACCTGGGCTACGCCATCGCGTTCGCCATGATCGCGCTGACCGGCGTCGCCAACGGCATCTACATTTTTCTGCGCATGCGCGCCGAGAGGTGGGTCAAATGAAGGGCAAGAACCTCTGGTCCTGGCTCGCCGTCGCGCTCGGGGCCGCGTATTTCCTGCTGCCGCTCGTAGGCATGTTCGATTTCTCGATGAAAATGCAACGCGGCAAATACAGCTTCGAGGCATATCGCGTCGTGCTGGCCGACCCGCAATTCCAGCAGACCTTCGGCTATTCGGTCGTGCTCGCGCTCCTGACCATCGTGCTGGGCGTGCTGATCGTGGTGCCCACCGCCTACATCGTGCGGCTGCGCTTTCCGGGCGTGCGTCCGCTGGTCGAATTCATCACGCTGATGCCGCTGGTGATTCCGCCCATCGTCATCGTGTTCGGCTATATCCGCATCTACAACACCTCGTCCATTCTGCCCTTCACGGGCAGTTGGACGGGGACCAACGTCCTGGTGCTGTTCGGCTATCTCATGCTGGCGCTGCCTTATATGTATCGCTCGGTCGATACGGGCATGCGCACGATCGATATCGCCAGTCTGACCGAGGCGGCGCAGAGCCTGGGCGCCGGCTGGGGGCGGATCCTCGCGACCGTGATCCTGCCCAACGTCTTCGTTGCCGTGCTGTCCGGCGCCTTTCTCACCTTCGCGATCGTGATCGGCGAATACGTCTTTGCCGCCTTGCTCAACCTCAATACCTTCGGGCCTTATATGGTCTGGATGGGCGGCAACCGGGCCTATGAACCTTCCGCCCTGGCGGTGGTGGCCTTCCTGATCACCTGGGCCTGCATGGGGCTGATGCAGCTGGTCACGCGGTTTTCCAAAGTATCCCTGGCCAGGAAGCGATAGGAAGAAACGATAGCCATGGCTTTTCTCGAACTGACGCATCTGCAAAAATCCTTCGGCGCCGTCCATGTGGTCAAGGACTTCAACCTGGCCATCGACAAGGGCGAGTTCGTCTCTTTCCTGGGGCCTTCGGGCTGCGGCAAAACGACCGTGCTGCGCATGGTCGCGGGATTCGAACCCCCCACCCGCGGCTCGATCCGCATCGACGGGCAGGACGTGACGCAGGCCAAGCCCAACCAGCGCCGCATCGGCATGGTGTTCCAGGCCTATGCGCTGTTTCCCAATCTCACGGTCGCGCAGAACGTGGGCTTCGGCCTGCGGGTCGCGGGCCAGGGCAAGGCCCAGATCCACGCCCGGGTCAAAGAGATGCTCGAGCTGATCGGCCTGCCCGAGCTGGGCGAGCGCTATCCCTTCCAATTGTCGGGCGGCCAGCAGCAGCGTGTGGCGCTTGCCCGGGCGCTGGCCGTGTCGCCGCGCGTCCTGCTGCTGGATGAACCGCTCTCGGCGCTCGATGCGAAGATCCGCATCAGTCTGCGCGAGGAAATCCGCCGCATTCAGCGCGAACTGGGCATCACGACCATTTTCGTGACGCACGACCAGGAAGAGGCGCTGTCCATGTCGGACCGGGTCGTCGTGATGCATGAAGGCGTGGCCGACCAGATCGGCACGCCCTTCGAGATCTACAACCGTCCCGCGACGCGCTTCGTGGCGCAGTTCGTCGGCACGCTCAGCCTGCTCGATGCCGCGGTCCTGGACGCGTCCAGCGGGCGCCTGAAGATCGGCGAAGTGCCGGTGATGCTCAATCGCGCGGTCCAGGGCGACAGCGGCAAGGTCAGCCTGGCATTGCGTCCCGAGACGATCGCGCTGGGCCGGCGCGATGGCCACGACGTCGTGTTTCCGGGGCACATCATCGATGTGCACTTCCTGGGTTCGGTGATCCGCATCCGCGTCATGGTGGCCGGCCAGGTTGTTCTGCTCGACACGTTCAATCAACCCGACACGCCTCCGCCTGTGGTGGGTTCCGAGATCGAGATCAGCGTCTGCCGGAACGATCTGCTGGTGTTGGCCGCGTAATATTTGTTCGAGCCGGTCGCCTGCTTCGAATGCGAAAAATCCGGAGCGGGTTGCGAGGGTTTTCGTTACGAATGCCAAACAAGGCCCTGTGCGCCGGATACACGGCTTTTCACAGTGTCTTCTTGAGCAACCGAATATTTTGAAAGCGTGGCGCGAGCCTCATACGACGATATCCTGCGCGATTGAGCGGCGAGGCCGCAGTCAAGCGAGGATGGATCGGGAGCATGGGGATATTCGGTGGTTCGCGGGAAAACGTCTTCAGGTCGTCACCTTACTCGTCCGGGCGCCGCGGGCGCCGCATACCGCGCTGGTTGATTCTGCTGCTCGTCGGCATCGTGCTGGGCGTGGGCGGCGTGCTGTTTCTGCAGCACAACTATGGCCCGAAGCAATTGACGGTCGAGGAATCGAGCAAGCTGCTCAATGACCTGCAGGTCGTCACGCTGGAACGCCAGAGCCTGCAGACGCAGCTCGACCAGGTTCAGGGCGAGCGCGACCGGAACCAGTCGGCGCAGCAAAAGGCGGCGGCCGATCTGGTCCAGGCCAACGAACGCATCGCCACGCTGACTCAGACGCTGCAGATCTTGCAGGACGCGGTACCGGCCGATCCGCGCGGCGGCAATATCGGCGTGCGCTGGGGCGAAATCACGGCGCGCGCCGGCGTGGTGAATTACCGCGCCCTCGTCATGCGCGAGCAGTCCGGCAAGTCGCCCGCTTTCCAAGGGCAGTTCGTGGTCGAGCTGGCGGGAACCCGCAATGGCCGGGCCGATACGGTCGTCTCCGAACCGGTTGCATTCACGCTGGAGCGCTTTGCGCCCTTGCAGGGCACCATCGCGCTACCCGACGGCTTTGTGCCGCGCAAGGCGACGCTGCGCGTGAACGACGCTCAAGGGCGCGCGCAAGCCATGCGCATTTATTTCGTGCGCGGCGCCTCGGGGCAGGCCGGCGGTTAGCGCGCGGGTCTTTTCGTGTCGGCGGCCCCTGGGAGGCGGTTACACAAGAGCGGCCCGGCGCGGTTGCGTGGTGTAACATCGATATCACTCTTGGTTGTCCCGTAGGTATGAGGGCATTGCGATGCTTGGCAGCGACAACATAATCTTGGTGCTGTCGACGCTCCTTGTGGCGTTCCTGCTCTTGTTCATTGTGTCGGATCGGCAGTTGCGATCGCGCATGGGCCTGACCGTGCGCTCGCTGGCCAAGGCCAATAGGGAGATCGACCGGCTCGCCCAGCACGACGCGCTTACGCAGCTGCCCAATCGCCGGATGTTCAACGACTTGCTCGATCAGACCCTGGCCGGCGAAACGCGCCGCAGGCCCGAGCGGTTCGGACTTCTGGTCATGGATTGCGACGGCCTGGAGGCCATCAACGAAGCCTACGGATACACCGTCGGCGATCAACTGCTGATCGAGGTCGCGCGCCGCGTGCGCGAGATCGTGCCGATGCAGGAGGTCGTGGCCCGCACCCGGGGCGACGAGTTCATCATGATGGTCGGCGCGGGCAGCGCCGACGATGTCTTCAAACTGGCATCGCGGCTGACGGCAGGCCTGGGCAAGCCGTTCCGGCTGGCGGGCTATCAACTGCAGATCACCTCCGGCATCGGCATTGCGATGTATCCCGAACATGGCCAGACTCGCGAAGAACTGGTCGCCAACGCCGAGGCCGCGCTGTATCACGCCAAGGAGCAGGGGCACGATACCTACAGCCTGTTCGAGGAATCGATGACGGCCGTGCTCCAGGAGCAGACGCAACTGCTTGCGGATATGCGCCAGGCATTCGATCGCAAGGAATTCATGCTGTACTACCAGCCCAAGTTCGAAGCGCCTAGCGGGCCGGTCAGCGGCGTGGAAGCCTTGATGCGCTGGATTCATCCCACGCGGGGCGTGGTGTCGCCGGACAAATTCATTCCCCTGATGGAAAAACTGGGGCTGGTCGTGCCGATCGGCAATTGGGCGCTGGATGAGGCCTGCCGGCAGATGGCGCTGTGGCACCGCCTGGGTCATACCGGCTGGACCGTGGCGGTCAATATATCGGCCCTGCAATTCAATCACGCCGATCTGATCCACACGGTGCGCGAGGCCCTGAAGCGTCACGCGCTGCCGGCGCAGTCCCTGGTGCTTGAAGTCACCGAAACCACCGCCATGCGCGACACGCAGGCCAGCATCCGCGTGCTGCAGCAGTTGCACGAGATGGGGGTGGGGATTTCGATCGACGATTTCGGCACGGGGTATTCGAGCCTGCTGTACCTGAAGCGGCTGCCGGCCAGCGAACTGAAGATCGATCAGGGTTTCATCCGCGATCTGGATGGGGATGCGCAAGACTCGGAAGACGCCGCCATTGTGCTGGCCATCATCGCCCTGGGTCGCGCGCTGGGTTTGAGGGTCGTGGCCGAAGGCGTGGAAACCCGGGCGCAGCAGGACTTCCTGACGCGCCTCGGCTGCAATGCGCTGCAGGGTTTTCTATTGGCCCGCCCCATGCCTGCGGACCAGTTGCTCGACGCTCTGGCGGTATCGGC
The DNA here is from genome assembly GCA_937881145.1 of uncultured Bordetella sp. Lineage (GTDB taxonomy): Bacteria > Pseudomonadota > Gammaproteobacteria > Burkholderiales > Burkholderiaceae_B > Bordetella. The sequence goes on along the minus strand of CALGFL010000335.1, from coordinate 921 downwards.
CTAGCAGACGGGCCGCAGCGCGGCTCAGTCCCAGAGTTCGGGGTTGACCATGGCCGTGGGACGCACGCCGGTCAAGGCGTCGATGAGATTTTGCACAGCCAGTTCGCTCATGGCGCGCCGCGTTTCGTGCGTGGCACTGCCTACGTGAGCCTGCAGCACGACGTTGGGCAGGCTGCACAGCGGGCTGTCGGCCGGCAGCGGTTCGGTTTCCATGACGTCCAGGCCGGCGCCGGCGATCTTGCCGCCGCGCAGGGCATCGATCAGCGCCGCCTCGTCCAGCACCGCGCCGCGCGCGGTATTGATGAGATAAGCCGTCGGTTTCATCATGCCGAACTCGCGCGCGCCGACGCAATGGCGCGTCTCGGCGTTCAGCGGTATCAGCACGCAAAGCACGTCGGCCTCGCGGAACAGCGTGTCGCGGTCGACGTAGGAAGCCAGCCCCAGGGTTTCGGCTTCGTCGTCGCGGCGGCGGTTGTGATAGGTGACCTTCATGTCGAAGGCCTGCACGCTGCGGGCCACCACGCGGCCGATGCGGCCCATGCCCAGCAGGCCGAAGGTCTTGCCGCGGATGTCGTGGGTCAGGGGGAAGGGGCCGCGGGTCCAGGCGCCGCTGCGCACGAAGGCGTCGCCGGCGACCAGATTGCGAGCCAGGCAGAGCATCAGGCCCACAACGACGTCGGCCACCGCGCCGTTGAGCACGTTGGGCGTATTGCAGATCAGCACTTTGTGCCGATTGGCCGCCGCCACGTCGACGTTGTCGTAGCCCACGGAGCAATTCGAGCTGACCCGCAGCCCGGGCAACGACTGCATCAGGTCCTGGTCGACGCGGCTGTGCGGCGTGATGAGCTGGCCCTGGATCCCGGCGCGCACGTCGGCGGGCAGGGCGTCGGCGGGGCGGCTGCCGCAAGGCAGATCGACGAT
>CALGFL010000334.1 GCA_937881145.1 uncultured Bordetella sp. | reverse complement strand
CGGATTCGCGCACGACCTCGGTGGGCACCATGGCGATCGAACGCTTCCTGCGTCCGGTCTGCTATCAGGATCTGCCGGCGGAGCTGCTGCCCGAAGCGCTGCAAGACGGCAATCCGCTGGGCCTGGCCCGGGTTCTGGATGGAAAGCTTACGTTGGCGTAATTTGCGCGAACCGTCTGCATGGAAAAGCCCGCGTTCTTTTTCGAGCGCGGGTTTTTTTCTACATGCCGCGGGCAGCGAGAAACGCTTGGCCATCTTTCGCCTTGAGCCGCGGGCGCAGCAGCAGGTAGAAAGCGGCCACGTGCGTAATCATCAGTATCGGCACGTACAGGATCGGAATCGCGTACGCGGCGCCCAGCGCTCCCGGCTGCGCGGGCAGGCCGGCCTGGATGGCGTGGTAGTAATCGAAGACCAGGTCGGTTATTCCCGCGAGGTTGAAAGCCACGACGAACGTCCAGAAGAGCGGACGTATTCGCACGGTGATCAACGCCAGCAGCGCCAGGACTCCCGTCGAAAAATCCCCGTATGCGGCAAACGCGGCGAAGCTCGCGGGAAGCTCGGGCCCCACGACGCCCGGCATGAGGAACACCAGCCCGAAGAAGCGAAAGCTATGCAAGGTGGCGATCGCGCGCTGCGCCGCGACCGAGTCCATCGCCCTGAGCCTGGGCCAGAGATACGCGCCGAAGCAGAGCAGCCACGCGACATACCCCAGAACGAGATGCAGCTGAAAAAGACGTTCCTGCGACATGGGATCACCTTGTCAGATGTTGGATGGGGCCTCGAACACCGCGGTGAGAACGCCGAGCCTGCTCTCCATGAGATTGCGCCCCAGATTGGCGGCAAGCTGCGCAAAGTCGGCCCCCATCACCAAGCCAAGATTGAGCAGCGGCGGCGGCCCCGACTCGCGCAACTGCCTGAACCAGTCCTTGGCGGCCTCGGCGTCGTCTTGCCAGGCCAGTGCGCGCAAGCCGGCTTGCTCGATCCGTTCGCGCGTCGCCTCGGCCGTCAAGAGAAAACTCGTTGCCGGCGTGCGCGCCCAGGGAACGGGATAGTGCGGTTCGCCGCCGATTTCGACGATATCGAACGTGGCGAATCTGCCGCGCGGCCTGAGCACGCGCCGGATTTCGCCGTAAAGCCGCGCGCGGTCGGCGATGTTCATCGCCACGTGCTGCAGCAGGACCGCATCGAAGCCGCCGTCGTCGAAAGGAAGCGCCAGCGCACTGCCGGTTTCGAATGACACCTGCTCGCTCTGCCCTGTGCGCCGAGTGAGATAACGCGCGGCTTCCACGAAGGGCTCGCTAAGATCGATCCCCGTCACCCGGCAGCCATAGGTCGCCGCCAGGAAGCGGGCCGGCCCACCGAGGCCCGAGCCTACGTCCAGCACCGACATATCGGCGTCGATTCCGGTCAATGCGGCAAGCTCGGCGGTGGCGGCAAGCCCGCGGGTATGAAACTGGTCGAGCGCGCCCAATTGCTGCGGCAGGATCGGCTGATCTTGCGGACCCAGGGCCGCGGCGAGCGCGCTCTTGAGCCGCTCGGTCAGACCTGTCGCGCGATAGTGATCACGCACGTCGTCGGTGGCATCGGTCATTGCAGGTTTCCCCAGGTGTAATTCGCATCGTAGGTGTAGCATCGTCACGCGTGTGCGACTATTCACCACAATGTTGACGTGCTATGAAGCAGAACTTCACAGTCAGGCAAGGCGCGCTCGACGGCGTGGAAACGTTCCTGGCCGTTGCCCAGCACCGCAGCTTTCGCAAAGCCGCCGCGGCGCTCGGCGTGACGCCGTCGGCCGTCAGCCAGACGGTGCGCGCGCTGGAAGAGCGCATCGGCGCGGCACTCTTCATCCGCACCACGCGCAGCGTGGGCCTGACAGAGGCCGGCGAACAATTTCTTGCCCGCGCGAAGCCCGCCTTCGAAGAGCTGGTCGCCGCCAGCGATGTTGCGCGCGGCCTGGGCCAACGGCCCTGCGGATTGTTGCGCCTTGCCGTGCCGCGCGCGATCGTTCCAATTCTTCTGGAACCCCTGATCGCCTCTTTCTGCAAGGCCTACCCCGAGATCGAGGTGGAGATCGCCGCCAACGAAAAACTGGTCGACCTTG
>CALGFL010000333.1 GCA_937881145.1 uncultured Bordetella sp. | reverse complement strand
GCCGACGACCAGCACCCGCGCCTTGTTGCCGGGCCAGCTCATGCCGGACAGGCCAAGCTGAGTGCGGTGGGCCTGCGTTACCGGAGAGGTGAGGATGTAGGCATCGGCCAGGGCGGGATCGCGCTTGAGCACGTTGCCGACGGTGATGGTGCCGCGGCTGGTGCTCAGCAATGCCACTTTGGCGCCGGGGTAGCGCTGGCGCGCCGCCGCCACGGCGGCCGCGATGTCCTGCACGGCGTTCCGGCTCAGCCGGAACGGGTCGCCCATGCCTGTCGCGGCGTGGTCCGACGGGGCGTCGAACATGGCCGTGGCCTGCCCCGCATCGATCCAATAGCGCGCGGTTTTGATGACGAAATTCCCGTTTGCCCGGCGAGGGCCCGACTGCGCCAGGGCGAGCCTGCCGTCGCCGCCCGGGAACAGGATCAGGACCCACGACGGGTGCGGCGAGGTCGAATCGAAGTACACCGCCTGGGTGACTCCGGGGCGAGTGGCAAGTTCGATCAGTTCGCCCGCGGCGGCGAGGCCGGCGCAGGCGACGGTCAGGCAGATGCCTGCAAGCAGCCGGATTGCGGATTTCATGGAGAGACTCCCGGGGGAACGCGCATCTGTCGCGCGGCTGACAGCGAGTTTTCAGTCTGTAGCGATGATAGGGCCTAAAATCGCGAAATAAAGCCCATGTGGCCGTGCGTTCGGCGAATTTGAGCGCGAAATCGAATGGCAAGATGGCGACAAACCGTGCGAGGTACGCGCGGCAAGGAAATTTCATGACCGGAAACGCCGTCGGCGCCGTTCCCAACCAAGACTCCCTGGACCCCGCCGACTGGACGGCTCTGCGCAGCCAAGGCCACCGGATGCTCGACGATATGTTCGACTACCTGGCCACGCTGCGCGAGCGTCCTGTATGGCAGCCGGCCCCCGACGCCGTGCGCGGGCGCTTTTCCCAGGACCTGCCGCGCGGGGCCTCCGATCTGGGCGAGATCCACGCGCGTTTCATGAGCGAGATCCTGCCCTACGGGGTGGGCAATGTGCATCCCGGCTTCATGGGCTGGGTGCAAGGCGGCGGCACGGCCGTGGGCATGCTGGCCGAAACCCTGGCCGCGGGGCTCAACGCCAATGTGGGCGGGCGCAATCAGATCCCGCTCGAAGTCGAGCGCCAGATCACGCGCTGGATGCGCGATCTGTTCGGTTTTCCCGAGTCGGCCAGCGGCGTGTTCGTCACCGGCACGTCCATGGCCAACCTCATCGGCGTGCTGGTGGCCAGCCGTGCCCGGCTGGGCGCCCAGGTGCGCAGCAAGGGCCTGGCGGCGCAGGCGCAGCGGCTGGTGGCCTATACCTCGGTGAGCGCGCACGGATGCGTCTCTCAGGCCATGGATCTTTCGGGCCTTGGCACCGATGCACTGCGCCTGATTCCGATCGGCGCCGATTTTCGCATGCAGCCCCAGGCCTTGCGGGCCGCCATCGCCGCCGACAGGCAGGCGGGCTGCACGCCGTTTCTCATCGTGGGGAGCGCCGGCACGGTGGACGTCGGCGCTGTCGACCCCCTTTCCGAACTGGCCGACATCGCCAGGCAGGAAGGCATGTGGCTGCATGTCGATGGCGCTTTCGGCGCGATGGCCATGCTCTCGCCCGAGCTGGCGCCCAAGCTGGCGGGCATCGAGCGCGCCGATTCCATCGCCTTCGATTTCCACAAATGGGTGCAGGTGCCTTACGACGCGGGCTTCGTGCTGGTGCGCGACGGGCAGCAGCATCTGGATACGTTCGCCGCCGATGCGGCGTATCTCAAGCGCGAGACCCGCGGCATCGCTGGCGACTCGCCCTGGCCCTGCGATTTCGGGCCGGATCTGTCGCGCGGCTTTCGCGCCTTGAAGACCTGGTTCACCCTGCAGGTGTATGGCGCCGATGCGCTCGGGCGCAGCATCGCCAACAGCTGCCGGGTGGCCCGCCATCTGGAGGCGCGCGTGCGGGCCGAACCGCTGTTCGAGCTGCTGGCGCCCGCAAGCCTGAACATCGTGTGTTTCCGCTATTTGCCGGCGGGGTTCGAAGCGGAGCAGGCCGATCAACTGAACGCGGCCATCGTCGTGGCCCTGCACGAGGCTGGCGTCGCTGCGCCTTCGACCACGACGGTGGATGGCAAGCTGGTGATACGCGCGGCTATCGTCAACCACCGCACGGGCACGGCCGACGTCGACCGTCTCGTGGACGCCGTGCTGGAGATCGGCCAACGCATGGCGGCCCAGGTGGCTCGCTGAACATCCCATGACCAACGCACCCAATCCGCCGCTCATCGGCAAGGCCGAACTCATTACCCGGGCCTTCCGCCAGCAGGACCTCATCTCCCTGCAGCATGAACTGGTCAGGCGCCTGGAAGAGACGCCGAACGACGCGCACGCCATGCTCGACTTGTCCATGGTGCTGCTGCTCAACGGCCAGCGCGAACAATCGCTTGCCATGCAGGGCTATGCCTTGAAGGTTCAGCAGGTCTACTTCATGCCGGCCAAACGCCAGCCGGTCACCCTCAGGCTGCTGGTGCTGGTGGGGCCGGGCGACTTCATGGCCAACACGCCGCTGGAATTCCTGGTCGCCGATTCCAGCATCGATCTGTACCTGCTGTACCTGGGGCCGGGCATCGCGGTGCCCAAATCCTTGCCGCCGCATGACCTGGCCATGGTCGCCGTGGGCGAGAACGTCGGCAATCGCAAGCTGCTGCAAGGTCTGGTCGAGCCCCTGGGCAGGTGGCATACGCCGGTACTCAACTCCCCCGAGACAGTGCTCAAGACTTCGCGCGACGGCCTGCATGCGGTCCTGCGCG
>CALGFL010000332.1 GCA_937881145.1 uncultured Bordetella sp. | reverse complement strand
CCACGCGGGTGGCGAAGGTCGAGGCATTGAGCTCGTGATCGGCCATGAGCACCAAGGCGCGGCGCAGATAATCCTGGGCCCTGGGCGCTTGCCAGCATAGCGCCATGCGCCGATGTACAGGAATGTCAGCCTCGGGCGCGGGGCCCAGCATCGCAGCCATGATGTCCTCCAGCAAGCGGATCGCTTCCGGGACCAGCACCTGGAGCGCGCGGCCGCGCGACGGCGGATCGACGTCGACTCGCGCGGCCAGAACGGACAATGCCTTCGACAGGAGCGAGGCATTGCGCACCCGGATTTGCCTGCGTCCCGGACCAAAGACAATGCCTTGCGCATTCCACAATAGGCCCGCCGCCTGTTCCAGACTCCCCGTATCGGAAGGCTCAACTGCGTCGCATCCCCGATACCAGAGCCGCCCGTGCTCCACGGTCGAAATGCCGGAGGTCAGCACCGGATCGCCCCACTCCATGGCCTGTTGGGCCACCGCGGCCGCGCTCCTTCGCCCCGTCCTGCGGCCAGCCAGGCGCTCGATATCGGCGCGATGATAGAGGCTGCGGCGCGGATCGCGCGGATCCGGCCTGGCGCGTATCCGGCCGCGGCTGACGTTGGCGTAAAGCGTCTGGGGCTGCACGCCGAGCAAGGCGAGCGCAGCCCGGGCCGGAATCCACGACATCGCGTCCTCCTGATGCATTGAAAGTTTCCATCAATATTGATGATTGACATCAAGATTGACGTCAATTTCAGTAGAAGTATCGTAGCGCCATGCTCATCCATTCACCAACGCAGGAGAACGGACATGGACGGCACCTCGAAACTGCTCGATACGATATGGACCTCGCTAGGCGGCAAGGCGGACGCGACACGACGGGTCGAATTCACCGCGCAAGGCACCCTGCCATCAGCCTTTGCGGTCACCGATCTGGCAGCCTCGTCCATGGCGGCCGCGGGCCTGGCCCTGGACGAACTCAGGCAGGCGGCAGGCCACGGCGCCAGCCGTCTCACCGTGGACCGGCGCCTGGCTTCGTTCTGGTTCTCGAGCTCGCTGCGCCCGCTGGGCTGGCAGGTGCCGCCGCTCTGGGACCCCATCGCCGGCAACTATGCGGCGCGCGACGGCTGGATACGCCTGCACACCAACGCGCCGCATCATCGCGCCGCGGCCGAGCGGGTGCTGGGCGGCCATGCCGACCGCGCCGGCGTGGCCGCGGCGGTCGCGGCCTGGGACACACTGGAACTGGAGACGGCCATCGTCGAGGCCGGCGGCTGCGCGGCGCAGATGCGTAGCGCCCAGGAATGGGCCCGCCATCCGCAGGGCCTGGCCGTGGCCGCAGAGCCGCTGATCTGCATGCAAGCGCACGCGGCAGCCGGCCACGCGCAAAGCGCGGCGGCCTTCGATCCGGCCAGGCCGCTGCATGGCTTGAAAGTGCTGGACCTCACGCGCGTGCTGGCCGGCCCCACCGCTACCCGTTTTCTGGCCGCCTACGGGGCACAAGTGCTGCGCGTCGATCCGCCGACCTGGGACGAGCCCGGCGTCGTGCCCGAGATGACGCTGGGCAAGCGCTGCGCGCGCCTGGATCTGCACAAGCCGCGAGATCGCGCCGTGTTCGAGCAACTGCTGGCCGGCGCGGACATCATGATCCACGGCTATCGCTCGGACGCGCTCGAACGCCTGGGATACGGCGCGATCTGGCGACGCACCCGCAACCCCGGCCTCATCGACGTGAGCCTGGATGCCTACGGCTGGAGTGGCCCCTGGGCCGCTCGCCGCGGCTTCGACAGCCTGGTGCAGATGAGCAGCGGCATCGCGCACGCGGGCATGTTGTGGCAGCGGACCGACCAGCCTTTTGCGCTGCCGGTGCAGGCGCTCGATTACGCCGCGGGCTATCTGCTGGCCGCCGCCGCGGTGCGCGGCGTCACGATGCGCCTGAATGGCACGGGCGCGCTGCAGGCGCGCGCGTCACTGGCCCGCACCGCCAAGCTTCTGCTCGATCGAGGCACCGGTCAAGTCCAGGAGGTTGCGCTGGTCCCCGAATCGACGCAGGATCTGGCCGCGGCGATCGAGCGCACGGCCTGGGGCCAGGCCCGGCGCATCCACTGGCCTATTGCCCTGCGGGACTGCCCAGCCAGCTGGTCGCATCCCGCCAGCGCGCTGGGGTCGGCGCCGGCGCAGTGGGAATCGCAAGCGCGCTGAGCCCTGCGCGGCTGGCTACAGCCCGCCGTCGACCATGCGGTAGTAATTGACCATCGCGCCGACATAAAGCCGGCGCAGGCCATACAGCGGCAAGCCCTGGATCGGCGTGACCGGCACGGGCAGCGAACTGGCGTCGCCGCTCACCAGATACTGCGCGAACGCGCGGCCCATGGCAGTCTGCAAGCCGACGCCGCGCCCCTGGCAGCCGATGTCGACCAACAGGCCCGGCGCGGGCTCGTGCAAATGCGGCAGATAGTCGCGCGTGATCGCCACCCGGCCACACCAGCGGTGTTCGATAGGCTGGCCTGCCGCCTGCGGGAACATCTTGACCAGCACGCGCTCCAGGTGCGCCCAATCGGCCGGTCCCTTGGGTTCGCGGAAAGGCCCGCGTCCGCCCATCAGCAGGCGCCCCTCATGATCGAGCCGGAAGTACAGCAGCAGATTGCGCGTATCGGAAACGACATGACCTTGCGGCAGGATGGTGTCGCGGATCTCGGGCGGCAGCGGCCGCGTGGCCACCTGGTAGGTGCAGGCGTCGATGATGGACTCCTGCAGTCCCGGCCAGAGCTTGCCGACATAGGCATTGGTGCACATCACCACGCGGCCTGCCGTGACCTGCGCACCGCCTGCGGTGCGGGCCACCCATTGCGAATCCTCGCGGCTCAATCTTGCCACCGGGCTGTCGGTATGGACGCGCGCGCCCGCGGCCAACGCCGCCTTGGCCAGCCCTCGCACGTAGGACAAGGGCTGAATGCCGCCGGCGCGCGCGTCGACCCAGCCGCCCCGATAGCGGTCGGTGCCGATCAGCGCTTGCGCGCCGGCGCGGTCCAGCACCTGAACCTCAACACCCAGGCGCTCCCATTGGCGCGCACGCCCTTCGGTCAGCTTGACGGCATCGGCCGTATGCGCGCCCTGGATCCAGCCCATGCGGCGGCGCGGCACGTCCATGCCATGCCTGTCGATGAGATCGAAAACCATATCGGCCGCGCCGCCGACGAACTGCACCAATCGCGGGCCGCGCTCGGGGCCGTACATGGCCATCAGTTCGTCCGGGTCGTATTTCAAACCGGGAATGACCTGCCCGCCGTTGCGGCCCGATCCGCCGAAGCCGATCTCGCGCGCTTCCAGCACCACGACATTCACACCCTGCCCGGCCAAGTGCAACGCGGTGCTCAGACCGGCGTAGCCCGCGCCGACGACGAGCACGTCCGCCTTGGTGGACGCGGTCAAGGGCTGCGTCTGCGGCGCCGGAGCAGCCGTGGCCGCCCACAGCGATCTCGACAGGGGAAACGAGGTGTCCAGCGCCATGGCAACTCCTTACATCGGATGCAGCACGCGGCGCAGGAAATCCTGCGTGCGGGCATGCTGCGGGTGGTTCAGCACTTCGCGGGCCGCGCCTTGTTCGACGACCACGCCGCCGTCGCAGAACAGGACGCGGTCGGCGACCTCGCGCGCGAAGCCGATTTCATGCGTGACGACCACCATGGTCATGCCGGCGTCGGCCAGCTGGCGCATCACGCCCAGCACGTCGCCGACCAGCTCGGGGTCGAGCGCCGAGGTGGGTTCGTCGAACAAGATGGCCTTGGGCTGCATGGCCAGCGCGCGGGCGATGGCCACGCGCTGCTGCTGGCCGCCCGACAGCTGCGCGGGATGGACGTCGATTTTGTCCGCCAGGCCCACTTTGACCAGCAGATCGCGGCCGCGCTCGACGACCTGGGCGCGCGGCTCCTTCTTGACGTAGATCGGCGCCTCGATGACGTTTTCCAGCGCCGT
>CALGFL010000331.1 GCA_937881145.1 uncultured Bordetella sp. | reverse complement strand
GACACGGAAAGCAGCCATCTGCGCCTGTCGCTCTTTAGCGAGTACGTGTCGGACGCGCTCATCTCGCAGACCACGCTGGTGCCCGGCTACGCCACGCCGGTCTCGACGACGCAGAACGTGGGCCTGACGCGCCAGCTGGGCGCGGAACTGGCGCTGCGGCAGGATCATGTGCTGCTCCAGGGCCTGTCTCTGTCCGGCAGCCTGACCTACGTGGATGCGCGTATCCTATCCGACGGCGGTTTTGTTTCCGCCACGGGCACCACGGCCGTGGGCAAGCGCGTGCCCTATGTTCCGACCTGGCGCGCCACGCTGGCCGCCACATACCGGCCCGACGACAAGTGGTCCTATACCGTCGCGGGACGCTTCGCCTCGCGCATGTACAGCACAGTAGACAATAGCGATGTCAACGCCGCTGCGTATACAGGTTTCCAGAGTTTCCTGGTGTTCGACGCCCGCGTCCACTACCAGGTGGACAAGCACTGGAGCATGGCCGTGGGTGTGGACAACCTGGGCAACAGCAAGTACTTCCTGTATCACCCGTTTCCGCAACGCACCTATTACGCCGAACTCAAATACGCGTTCTGACGCAAGAGTGCATCCAACACATCAATCGATGGATTCGACCTAGGAGAAAGCGATGAAAGAAGCAATCATGTTGGCAAGCCTGCTGGCCCTGCCCCCCCTGGCGCATGCCCAGGGCATGTCCGGCATGTCCATGGGCGGCGCGAAGAGCGGCATGGCGGCAGGCCAAGGGGCTGCCGCCATGCCGCCCAAGAACATTTCGGTGCAGGACTGCTGGATCCGGCTGCTGCCCGGCAGCGCGCCGTCCGCGGGCTATTTCACGATCGAGAACTCGGGCGACCAGCCGGTCTCGCTCGCGGGCGCGCATGCGGATGCGTTCGGCATGGCCATGCTGCACGAGACCCACAAGGACAGCAAAGGCGTCATGGGCATGTCCGCCGTGCACGATGTGCCGGTGCCGGCCAAGGGGCGGCTCGCTTTCGCGCCTGGCGGCTATCACGTCATGCTCGAAAAGCCCGCCAGGCCTCTGCATGTCGGCGACAAGGTCGCGTTGACGCTGGTCTTCGGCGGCGGCCAGGCGCTGACGACCCAGTGCGAAGCGCGCTCGCCCGCGGGCGCGGCGAAGTAACGCCATCCAGGCCCCGGCCGGCGCGGCATTCCGCCAGGATGCCGCGCCGGCTTCGGCGTTTCCCGTTTCCTTCGCATTCATAGAGAACGGCATGGACCTGCTCGGCATGTATCCGACGTTCTATGTCCCGGGCATCGGCACGGCCTGGGTCATGGGGATCATCGGCGTCATCCACGTCGTGGCTTCTCATACTTCGGTGGGCGCGTCCTTTCTGTTCGCGCTGATCGAGACCCGCGCCTATCGCAGGAACGAGCCGCAGCTGATGGATTTCATCAAACGCTACGGCCTGTTCCTGCTGATTTTTTCCTATGTCATCGGCTCGATCACCGGGCCCGGCATCTGGTATTCCATCACCGTGGCCAGCCCGCGCGGCGTGGGCGGCCTGATCCACAACTTCGTCTGGGTCTGGGCTGCCGAGTGGGTGTTCTTCACGGTGGAAGTGATCGGCGTCTACGCGCTGGTGTATTTGATTGGGAAAGTGGACGCCAGAACTCATCTCAAGCTCACATGGTCGTTCGCGCTCGCGTCATGGACCACCATGCTGCTCATCGTCGGCATTCTTTCGTTCATGATGGGGCCGGGTAGCGCCGCATGGTATCGCACGGGTTCGGCCAGCGACGCCTTCTACAGTTCCAATTGCTTTGCCCAGCTCGGCGTGCGCACCGGCCTGATGTTTGTGATGGCGAGCGTGGTCGGATTGATCGTCGCCAGCCGCCTGCGCGATGCGGCTCTGCAGCGCGACATCGTGCGCTTGCTGGCCCTGGTCGGGTTGGCCGGCGGCCTGTTCATGGCGCTGATGTCCCTGTTCTATGTCCGCACGCTACCCCACAACGCCATCGTGCTGCTCGATTTCCGCCTGCTTCCCGACTACGCCAGGGATCTGGCGGCCGTGCTCGCCGTCATGGCACTGTGGCTGGTCTTCGCATGGTGCAAGCCGGACCGCGTCTACACCTCCCTGGCCATGGCGCTGTTCGTCTTCGTCGCCGTCGCCGGGGTCTGGCCGGAAGAACGCATGCGCGAGTCGATGCGCAAGCCTTACGTCGCGGGCCGGTACATCTACGGCGACCAGGTCATTGCCCGGGACGTTCCCGGCAAAGGCATCAAGGAAGAGGTGGATCGGATCGCCCGGGACGGTCTGCTCAAGCTGCATCCGTTCGTCCCCGATCGCCTGCGCACGATCAACGACGGCAACCGGCTCGAAGTGGGGCAATTGCTGGCCAAGATGACCTGCGCGAGCTGCCATGCCCTGGAACCCGGCGCGCCCCTGCGCAATCTGCCGGACGAATTCCACCGGGCGACCGACGAGGACCTGATCGCGGCCTATCTGCGCGGCCCGCTCAAGCACGGCACCCAGCCCTACATGCCCCGCATCGATCTGCCCGAAGACGAGATCGCGGCGCTCGCGCATTATCTGGCCGTGCAAGACAGCGGCCAGGATGTGGACCGCCTGATCGCGCGGGAACGGCGCCCGAACCACCTGGCGCGCGGAAAGGAGTAAAGCGAGATGGCCGATATCGGAACCATCATGAATGCGATGCGCGACCCTGCCGGCGTGCCTGGCAGTCCCGTCCTGTTCCAGGCCCTGATGGTCATTACCTGGTCCCTGCACATCGCCTTCGTGAACTTGACCCTGGGCGCTTCGGGGCTGGCCATCTTCGCCTTCCATAATCGGGGCAAGCCTCATTGGGCACGCCTGTCCATCGCCCTGACCCAGGTCGCCAAGGTCGGCGTGTCGCTGCTCATCGTGCTCGGCGTGGCGCCGCTGCTGTTCACCCAGGTCATCTACGACCCGCAATGGTACGCATCCACTGTGCTTTCCGGCCGATGGGCCATTGCGTTCATCCTCACGCTCGTCGTGGCCTATTGCTGCTGGTTCGCCTTCTACTACGCGAACCGCGAAGGGGCGAAACAACACGTCGGCCTGTACGCCTGGATCGCGTTCGCCCTGTTCTGCCTGGACGGCCTGATCATGCACGCGCTTTCGTACCAGGAGCTTCTGCCCGGGCAATGGATGCACTGGTATGCGCCCGGCGGCGTAGTCGATACAAGCGGAGCCTCCCTGCACGCCATCCAGTGGCCACGCTATATCTTCATCATGAGCCTGGGACTGCCTGCCGTCGGTGTCTTCCTGATGGCCTATGCGCATTACTTCGAGCCGCGCGAAGACCACGAACCGTCCTATCGGGAATTTGCCCGGGCGCTGGGCAGGCGCCTGGCCTCACGCGGGTTCGCCATCGCCCTGGTGCCGATGCTGGCCTGGCAATTCGCCCAGCCCGCCGCATCCGGGTTGGCATGGCATCCCGTCGGCTGGGCCCTGGCCGCGGCGCTGCTCGCCATGGGCATCTGGACGGCTCGCCTGGACGCCGCCACGCACGGCTACCTGCCGGCCGCGGCGAGCTTTGCCGTGCTGGGCCTGCTCGCCGTCTGGCGCGAGATCATTCGCGCGGTTTCCCTCAAGCGCTTCGGCTACGACATCGGCAATTACCCCGTGCATCCGGACTGGCCAACCATGCTGCTGTTCTTCGCCACGCTCGTCGGCGTGGGCGGCCTGGTCGGCGGGTTCTATCTCGTCCTGCTTTACCGTTCCGGCCGAACCCAGGGGCATTACACGGCCGATAAAAACGTCTCGCGCCTGGGCAGCGCGGCCATTGCCGTCCTGGGAATCTGGACGGCCGTTTTTTTCGTCTATGGAATCG
>CALGFL010000330.1 GCA_937881145.1 uncultured Bordetella sp. | reverse complement strand
GCATGTCGGCCACGCGCGCCGCGGGCACCAACGCCGTGCGCTACGGCACCATGCGTGAAAACGTGAGGTCGCTTACCGTGGTCACGGCCGACGGCCGCATCGTGAAGACGGCGGGTCGCGCCCGCAAGTCGTCGGCCGGTTACGACCTGACGCGTATTTTCGTGGGCAGCGAAGGCACGCTGGGCATCATTACCGAAGTAACCGTGCGGCTGTATCCGCAGCCCGAGGCCGTGTCGGCCGCGGTGTGCAATTTCCCCACGCTGGATGCCGCGGTCAGGAGCGTGATCGAGATCATCCAGATGGGCGTTCCGATTGCGCGCGTGGAGTTCATGGATGCCGCGGCGGTGCGTGCGGTCAACCTGCACAGCAAGCTCACGCTGCGCGAGACGCCCATGCTGGTGTTCGAGTTCCACGGCAGCCCCGCGGGTGTGCAGGAGCAGGCCCAGACGGTTCAGGAGATCACGACGCAGAACGGCGGGCAGGATTTCGAATGGGCCGAGCGCCCCGAAGACCGCAGCCGCCTGTGGACGGCGCGGCACAACGCCTATTTTGCCGGTGTGCAGCTGCGTCCCGGCTGCCGTGCCAGCACTACCGACGTGTGCGTGCCCATTTCGCGCCTGGCCGACTGCGTGCGCGAGACGGCCGACGACCTGGCGAACGCCAGCTTTCCTTCCATCATCCTGGGGCACGTGGGTGACGGCAATTTCCATGTGCTGATGATGCTCGACCCCGACAGCGAGCGGGAATGGAAGGAATCGGAGGTCATCAACCACAGCCTGGTGCGGCGGGCCATCGCGGCCGACGGGACCTGCACGGGCGAGCACGGTGTCGGCCTGCACAAAATGCAGTTCATGCTCGATGAGCACGGCGAGGGCGCACTGGCTTTGATGCGCAGCCTCAAGCACGCTTTCGATCCCAACAACATCCTTAATCCGGGCAAGATCATCGCCTGGTAACCGAGCCACCCGATCGCGTCCGCCGCAGCTTGCGGGTTTGTCCCGGTGGGCGGGCGGGTGCGTCCCGCTTATCGTGTCTGCCCATGAATACCGTTGTTGATAATGGCCTGGCTCCCGGGCCGGAATCCTATTCGGCAGCGCCTCTGATCGAGGCGCTGCGCCGTATTTTGCCCGCGCATTGCGTGCTTTTCCGCGAGGAAGACACCAGGCCCTACGAATGCGACGGCCTGCCGCTGTACCGCTGCCTGCCGGCGGCGGTCGTGCTGCCCGAGAACGAGGCGCAGGTGTGCGAGGTGCTCAAGCTGTGCAAGCGCATGAACGTGCCGCTGGTGCCGCGCGGCGCGGGCACGGGCCTGTCCGGCGGCGCCTTGCCGCATGCGCGCGGCGTGCTGATCGGGCTGTCCAAACTCAATCGCATCAAGCGCGTCGACAGCGAAGCCTGCGTGGCCGTGGTCGAGCCGGGCGTGCGCAACCTGGCGATCTCCGAGGCGGCGGCGCCTTACGGCCTGTATTACGCGCCGGATCCTTCCAGTCAGATCGCCTGTTCGATCGGCGGCAACGTGGCCGAGAACGCCGGAGGCGTGCATTGCCTCAAATACGGGCTGACGGTGCACAACGTGCTGCGCGTGCGCATGGTGACCATCGAGGGCGAGGTAATCGAGCTGGGCTCCGAGGCGCCGGACGCGCCGGGAGTCAATCTGCTTTCGGTCTTCGTCGGATCGGAGGGCATGCTGGGCATCGTTACCGAAGTGACGGTCAAACTGGTGCCCAAGCCGGTCTGCGCGCAGGTGGTGATGGCGAGCTTTCCCAGCGTCGAGGCAGCCGGCAAGGCGGTCACGCAGGTGATTGCCCAGGGCATCATCCCCGCCGGCCTGGAAATGATGGACCGGCCCTCGGTGCATATGGTCGAGCCTTTCGTGAAAGCCGGCTACGACCTGGACGCGCAGGCGATATTGCTGTGCGAGTCCGACGGCACGCCCGAGGAGGTCGCCCACGAGATCGGGCGGATCGAGGCGGTGTTCCGCGCGGCGGGCTCCACCCGCTGCCAGGTTTCGGGCAGCGAGGCCGAGCGCCTGAAGTTCTGGGCCGGGCGCAAGAACGCCTTCCCGGCCGCGGGCCGGGTCTCGCCCGATTACTACTGCATGGACGGGACCATTCCGCGCCGCCATCTGGCGCGGGTGCTGACCGCCATCGAGCAGATGGAAGACGATTACGGCCTGCGCTGCGCCAATGTGTTTCACGCGGGCGACGGCAATCTGCACCCCTTGATCATGTTCGATTCGAACAAGCCCGAAGAGGTCGAGCGCGCCGACAAGTTCGGCGCCGCCATTCTCGAATTGTGCGTGCAGGTGGGGGGCACCGTAACCGGAGAGCACGGCGTAGGCATGGAGAAGATAAATCAGATGTGCGTGCAATTTACGCGAGACGAGCTGGAGACGTTCACCGCGGTCAAGCGCGCTTTCGATCCGCCCATGCTGCTCAACCCCGAGAAGGTCATCCCGACGCTCACGCGCTGCGCCGAATACGGCAAGATGCACGTGCATGGCGGTGAAATGATGTTCCCCGACCTGAGCCGCTTCTAAGGGGGCGGCATGGAATTCGTACTGTCCGAGCTCACCGAGCAGGTCCTGACGGCGCGTGCCGCCAAGAAATCCCTATTCATCGCTGGCGGCGGAACCAAGGCGTTCTACGGCAATCAACGGGCCTTGCTGCCGCAGGACGAGCACTATCAGCTCGACATGACGGCCTATACCGGCATCGTCAACTATCACCCGTCCGAGCTGGTGGTGACGGCCCGCGCCGGCACGCCGCTGGCCGAGCTCGAGGCCGAGTTGGAACGTGGCGGGCAGATGCTGGCTTTCGAACCGCCGCATTTCGGTTCTGCGGCAACCGTGGGCGGCTGCGTGGCCGCGGGCCTGGCTGGCCCGCGCCGCGTCGCCGCGGGCGGCGTGCGCGACTTCGTGCTGGGCGTGCGCATGCTGGACGCGCAGGGCAATCTGGCGTCCTTCGGCGGCGAGGTCATGAAGAATGTGGCCGGCTACGACGTGTCGCGCCTGATGGCCGGTTCGCTCGGCATTTTCGGCGCGCTACTGGATGTCTCGCTCAAGGTGCTGCCGCGTCCCCTGGAAGAAACCACGCGCGTGCTCGATACGACCCAGGACGAAGCCCTGAAGCTTTTCACGGCCTGGCGCAGCCAGCCGCTGCCGATCTCGGCGTCGGCCTGGGTGCCGGATGAGACCGCGCCGGGGCGGGGGCGCCTGACCGTGCGCTTGTCGGGCGCGCCGCCCGCGGTGCGCGCCGCCGCCGCTCGTATCGGCGGCGATGATCTGGACGACGCCCGGGCGTGGTGGCTCGGCCTGCGCGAACAGACGCACGCTTTTTTCAATCGCGAGACGCCGTTGTGGCGCCTGGCCCTGCCGCCGACCACGCCGACACTGGAGTGGGGGCCGATGCTGCTGGAGTGGGGCGGCGGGCAGCGCTGGTTCAGCGGCTCGGTCGACGCCAAGGCGTTGCGCGCGGCAGCCGAGCGAGCGGGCGGACATGCGACGCTGTTTCGCACCGCCGGCTGGGTCGAGCCCGAGGGCGGCGTTTTTCATCCCCTGCCACCGGGCGTGGCCACGATCACGCGGCGGCTCAAGCAGGAACTCGATCCTTCAGGCCTGTTCAATCCGGGCCGGCTGTATCCGGAGCTGTAAATGCAGACCCAATTGGCCTCCTGGGCGCAAGACACCGAGCTGGGCAACGAGGCGGACGCCATTTTGCGCCGCTGCGTGCACTGCGGTTTCTGCTCGGCCACGTGCCCGACCTATCAGATCCTGGGCGACGAGCTGGACAGCCCGCGCGGGCGCATCTACCTGATCAAGCAGATGCTCGAAGGCGCGGAGCCTACGGCGGCCACGCAGAAGCATCTGGACCGCTGCCTGACCTGCCGCAATTGCGAGACGACCTGTCCGTCGGGCGTGCAATACGGCCATCTGGTCGATATCGGCCGCCAGGTGGTCGACGAACGCGTGTCGCGGCCTCTGGGGCAGCAACTGCGGCGCTTTATGCTGCGCAAGGGGTTGAATTCTTCCTGGTTCGCGCCGGCCATGCGGCTGGGGCAATTGCTGCGCGGTGTGCTGCCGCCGGCGATTCGGCGCAAGGTGCCGGCGCGCCGCAGCGTGGGCGCGCTGCCCGACGCGTCGCGCCATGCGCGCCAGGTGCTGCTGCTGGCGGGCTGCGTGCAGCCGGCCATGATGCCCACGATAGACGCGGCCACCATCCGGGTGCTCGATGCGATCGGCATCGGCGCGCGCGTGGCTTCGAGCGGCGGCTGTTGCGGCGCGATCAACTTTCACCTGGACGCGCTGGACGACGCGCTGGCGCAGATGCGCGCCAATGTGGACGCCTGGTGGCCGCTGGTCGAGCGCGGCGAGATCGAGGCCATCGTGATGAACGCCTCCGGCTGCGGTGCGAGTGGTAAGGAGGACGCGTACCATCTGTTCTCAGATCCGGACTACGCCGAGCGCGCGGCGCGCATCGTGGCCCTGGTCAAGGACGTGGCCGAGATCGTGGCGCCGCAGGCGGCCGAACTGAAGACGCGCATGCGTTCTTCGGATGCGCGCACTGCGTTTCACCCGCCGTGTACCTTGCAGCATTGGCAGGGACTGCGGCCCTTGAGCGAGAAGCTGCTGCTCGACCTGGGGTTCGCGCCGCGGCCTTTCGACGAAACGCATCTGTGCTGCGGCTCGGCGGGCGCGTACTCGGTGCTGGAGCCTGACCTTTCGCTGTCGCTGCGGGATCGCAAGCTGGCGCGCATCGAAGCGGTCCAGCCTGACTTGATCGTGTCGTCCAACATGGGATGCATCGGGCATCTGCAAAGCGGGACGCAAGTGCCCGTCAGGCATTGGATCGAAGTCGTGGACGAGCGGTTGCAGGGTTCCTGAGTCCCACTTGCATCAGGGAACGCGCCGGCGTCCTTCCGGTGCATCGCGTGGCGCGTGCCTTGCCTATGGTAGAGTTGTGTGCGGCTTTGGAGGCCGCAAACGTTCTCAGGGCGGGGCGAAATTCCCCACCGGCGGTATGCCGCGCGATAGCGCGGCGAGCCCGCGAGCGCCCGCGGTCCGTACAGGTACGGCGGGGTCAGCAGACTTGGTGGGATGCCAAGGCCGACGGTCATAGTCCGGATGAGAGAGAGCGGGGTTTGT
>CALGFL010000329.1 GCA_937881145.1 uncultured Bordetella sp. | reverse complement strand
GAATGTCTGGCGCAGCCGCTCGGATGCAGTGGGCGCCGCGGACATGGCCTCGTCTACCGCTTTCATGATCGTATTCAGGCAGTTGGAACAGATCACTTCGCCAATCGCTTGCTTGGAATCGAAGAATTTATAGATATAGGCCTTGGAAAAACCGATGACCTTGGCCAGGTCGGAGACGGTCGTCTTCTCATAGCCGTAGTGGCTGAAGTGTTCGGTGGCGGCCTCGACGATCTGGGTGCGGACATCGTGGTCCTGCGGTCCCCGCGAATGCGGGACAAGAGGTGTGGAGTCATTCATGGCACAAGCTTACCGCGAAGTAGAAGGATTGACAACGAGTGACTATTTGGTATATTAGTCACATCAATTTGATACTCTTTCAGTAGGATAATCATGCTTGCCAGCCGCTTCCTTGCTCTTTTTGTATGCACCGGCGCCATCGCCGGCTGCGCGGTGGGTCCTGATTATCATCGACCCGAGATGCCGCTTCCGAATCACTATATGGAACAGGCTGCGATCGAGCGGCAGCATGCGGCAACCACGGCCGACCTTGCGAAATGGTGGGAAGGCTTCGACGACCCGCAATTGACGCACTTTGTATCGCTGGCTCTTGAGCAGAACCTGGATCTGGCGCAAGCGGGGGCACGAGTAACGCAGGCGCGTGCGGCACTTGTTGGGGCCGACGCCGCGCTGCTGCCGTCAGGCAACGTCAGCGGCTCAGCCGCCCGGGCGTATCAGTCGATCGAAACGCCAATGGGGCGGTTGCTCAACGCCACCCCTGGTTATGATCGGTGGGGCAACGCCTATGAGGCCGATCTGGGCGCAAGTTGGGAGATCGATGTCTTTGGCGGGCTGCGGCGCGGACGTGAGGCCGCGCTTGCGGACTATCAGGCATCGCAGGCAGGTGTCGTCGCCACGCGACTGGAAGTCGCTGCCCAGACTGCGGATAGCTACATCGCCATTCGCGGGCTGCAGACTCGTCTGGAGATTACCCGGCGGCAGGTTGGAGTCGAGAACGAGCTATTGGGTAAAGTCAGTTTGCTTTACGCGCGGGGCCTTGCCGCGCAATATCAGGTTCGACAAACCGAGGCAGAGCTCGCGCAGGTGCGAGCGACGGTGCCGGTTCTCCAGACTCGCCTCGATGCGGCAATGAACGCGCTGGATGTGATGCTGGGTTCTCCGCCCGGCACCTATCGGGCCGAACTGGCGAAGGCCGCGCCGGTGCCCGCCACGCCGAAGATCGCCTCCCTGGGGTCGCCTGCAGATCTGCTCCAGCGGCGGCCCGACCTCATCGCCGCCGAGCGGCATCTCGCGGCGGCCAATGCGAGAATCGGCGAGGCGATATCCGAGTACTACCCAAAATTTTCGCTAAGTGGGTTGTTGGGCAGCGCCGCGACGGTGTCGACAGGTAATTTGTTCACTGGCGGTGCAGATCAGACAGCGGGTGTGCTCGGGTTGCGCTGGCGTTTGTTCGACTTTGGCCGAATCGATGCCCGGATCAAGCAGGCCAAAGGACGGGATGCCGAGGTATTGGCTGCCTATCGCCAGGCAGTTCTTCGCGCAACCGAAGATGTCGAAAATGCCTTCTCTGCTCTGGTCAACCGCGAGGAACAGGCCATCGTGCTGGGCCAGGGCGAAACATCGCTTGCGCGGGCGCGCGAATCTTCAATGATTGCGTACCAGAAAGGCACTGCAAGCATGATCGACGTGCTGCACGCCGACGAAACGCTGCTGCAAACCTCTGCTGCGCGAGCGCAGGCACAAACAGAATCAGCGCGCGCCGCGGTCGCTGCGTTCAAGGCACTCGGTGGCGGTTGGCAGCCGCGCCGATGACAGCCCAGACATTTTGCTCGGCCTCGGACTTTTCGCCCGACAAACGAACAGCGTCGATTCGCAGCTTTGCGCTTCCGAAAAGATGGCCGAGCTCGGTCAAGTTGCCGTAGCTGATTTCCTTGGCTGCAAGCGATTGCGGTATCCAGGCCACCCCCACGCCAGCAAGGGCCA
Organism: uncultured Bordetella sp.; assembly: GCA_937881145.1. Classification (GTDB taxonomy): domain Bacteria; phylum Pseudomonadota; class Gammaproteobacteria; order Burkholderiales; family Burkholderiaceae_B; genus Bordetella. The sequence goes on along the minus strand of CALGFL010000329.1, from coordinate 1,793 downwards.
ACTGCAATACGGCCAGCGTCAGGGCGCTTTCGGTCCTCTCCTTGAGGAAGAGCCGCGTGCGCAATTTGGGCAATATTTCGCGCTGTATGACCTCGCCCAGAAAGACGTTGGGCGGATACGTGATGATCGGCAGTTCGCCGCTGTTGTATTGCGCGTTCAGCTCTTCCAGAGCGTGCGAAGCGAAGACCGGCACGAAAAGCTCTTCGCCAAAATCGATCTTGTCCAGATACGCGCCGTCAATCGGCAAGGCTTCGTCGGGCGAACGGTAGATCAATATGACGTCGGCCTGCTTCGTCATGAGAAGGGTAAGGCATTCGCTGCGGTTCGCGGATCGCAAGCGGATGTGCGAGTCCGGGTCGGCGGCGATCTGCTTGACCAGTGTCGGCGCGACGGATGTGGTGATCGCATGTTGGCTCGCGATGACGACCCGGTTCTTGACCTGACGATCGTAATGGCGCAGCTCGTAGAGCAGATCGCGCAGGCCCGAGGCCAATTGCTCCAGCTTCTGCTGCTGGCTTAGAACGGCATCGCTCAACTGTGCGGGCTTGCGCGTGCGGTCGAGCAGCTCGACGCCGACGTACTCTTCGATCGACTGGATCCGGCGGGAAAAGGCCGGCTGCGTCAGGTGGCGCGATTCGGCCGCGCGATTGAGCGAACCTGCATGCAGGACCGCGATGATGTCTTCGATCCAATCAAGGCGCATAGGTGGCCTCAAATATGCAAAACATGCATTTTATGCGTCAAAAATAGCATTAGCTATTAAAAATTTTCACTCCTATCCTACCAACATCGGCATACATCTCACGGATGGAGGAAAAGAATGAACATTGCACGTTTTCCGCGGATTCACTTTGCGCATCTTCCAACGCCGCTCGAACGCCTGGACCGGCTTTCGAAGGAACTGGGCGGGCCTGAAATCTGGATCAAGCGCGACGATTGCACCGGCTTGTCCACCGGCGGCAATAAAACCCGAAAGCTTGAATTTCTCATGGCCGAAGCGCAAGCCCAGGGCGCCGATATGGTGATAACCCAAGGGGCGACGCAATCCAATCATGCCCGGCAGACGGCGGCCATCGCGGCCAAAATGGGGTTTGCGTGCCATATCCTTCTGGAAGATCGGACCGGATCGAAAGACGCGAACTACAACGAAAACGGCAATGTCTTTCTCGACTTTCTGCACGGCGCGACCGTGGAAAGGCGACCGGGTGGCGTGGACATGCATGCCGAGATGGAGGCGGTCGCGGCGACATTGCGCGCGCAGGGCCGCAAGGTCTACACGATTCCGGGCGGCGGCTCCAATCCCACCGGTGCCCTCGGCTACGTCAATTGCGCCTTCGAACTCCTGTCGCAGGCCAATGACCGTAGCCTTGCAATCGATCACATCGTCCATGCAACCGGCAGTGCAGGCACACAGGCGGGGTTGGTCGCGGGCCTGAAGGCGATGAACGCCAACATCCCGCTGCTGGGCATCGGCGTTCGCGCCCCGAAGCAGAAGCAAGAAGAGAGTGTTTACAAGTTGGCCTGCGCAACGGCCGAAAAGCTCGGTTGCGCGGGCGTCGTGCAACGCGCCGATGTGGTCGCCAACACGGATTATGTCGGCAAAGGCTACGGCATTCCCGCGGCAAGCACCATCGAGGCGATACGGATGTTCGCCGAGCTCGAAGGCATCCTGCTCGACCCCGTCTACTCGGGCAAGGGCGCGGCCGGCCTGATCGATCTCATTCGAAAGGGACATTTCAAGAAGGGCGAGCGGATTGTCTTTATCCACACGGGCGGATCCACGGCGTTGTTCG
>CALGFL010000328.1 GCA_937881145.1 uncultured Bordetella sp. | reverse complement strand
GCCTGCCCATGAACCAGCAGGTCGTCGTCGGCCGCGACAACTGGCTTTTCTACGATGAGAACTACACGCCCGGGCACCTGCATTTTGCGTCTTTGTACGGCGAGGATTCGTTCCTGCCCTCGGACTTGCAGACCATCGCGGACAATCTTTCGCGCGTGCGCAAACATCTCGCGGCCTGCCATATTCCCTTCTACCTCGTGATCGCGCCGGACAAGCAGACGGTCTATCCGGAAAAACTGCAGATGCCGCCGCCTTCGGGTGCGACGACCCAGGCTGACCAGCTGGACGCCTATCTGCACACGGCGGATCCGCAGTTGCGAATCATCGATCTGCGCAAACCCGAGATAGCCGCCAAAACGGCCCAGTCCCAGGAGCTGTACTACCGGACCGATACCCACTGGAATGAGTTGGGCGCGTTCTTCGGCTATCAAGCCATTGCGAAGCGCCTGGTGCATGACGGCGTGCTCGCCGACGCGGTCGGCACCCGGCTCGACAGCTACAGGATCCGGACCACGCCGTCCGCGGGCGGGGACATCGCGGTCAACCTGCTCGACCTGCCGGGCTATTTTCCCGACCACGCCGTCCAGCTGGACAACACACAGCCGCGGCAGGCGCACGACATCTCGCTGCCGGGCTGGCCTCCAAACATCAACAATTCGTTCAGAATTACCGAAAACCCCGCGGCAAGCGGCAGTCTCTTGCTATATCGCGATTCTTTTTTCGATGCGCTCACGCCGTTCGTTGCCGAGGATTTCCACCGCATCTACTCGTTCCTGGGCCGTGGAATAGACGGGAACCGGGTGCGCCAGGCTCATCCGAATGCGGTCATGCTCGAGATCGTCGAGCGCGGCCTGCGGCATCTGGTCGATCGCCCGGCCAATCTGGCGTCGGCGTGCGAGTAATTGCATAACGCGGGACCGGCCGGGGCGTTTGCGCCGGCTGCCGAGGTCTTGCCGCGGCAGCCGTAAAGCGCATTCAAAGCGACCAGGCCGCCGCCATGCTCGGCCGCTTGGAGAACGCGGCATACCAATCGGCCACGGGCTGATGCCGCGCGCGCCAATCGAAGTCGGCAAAGCGCAGATCCAGATACCAGAGCGCGCATCCCACGGCAAGCGCACCCAGATCCACCCGGTTGGCCAACAGCCCGGGATGCGCGTCCAGATGGGCCAGCGAAGTCTCGGCCTTGTCGAGCTGGGCCGCGCGCCATTGCGGCCACTGCCGCTCGGCGGGACGCGCCGCGTCTTCGTAGCGGGCCAGCAGCGCGGCGTCGAGAATGCCATCGCCCAGCGCCTGCAGGGTGAGCGTCTGCCAGCGCGCGGAGCCCGCGGCGGGAATCAACGAGCCCTTGGCCAGGTCGTTCAGGTACTCGCAGATCACCCGGCTGTCGTACAGCACCTGCCCGTCGTCGGCGAAGAAGGTCGGCACCTTGCCCAGAGGGTTCAGGGGAATGATCTCCAGGTCGCGATTGACCGGGTTCGCGCTGGAAGGCAGCAGCGTTATCCGGTCGGACAGCCCCAGTTCATGCGCCGTCACCAGGCACTTGCGTACATAAGGAGAAAAAGGAGAAAAGAGAATTTTCATGAGGACACCTGAGACGGCACGGTTTGAGCGATGTGTTGGCCTGCCACCCAACCGAAGGTCAGGGCAGGCCCCAGCGTGATGCCGGGGGCGGGATATTGTCCTCCCATCACGGACTGCATGTCGTTGCCCACCACATACAGTCCGGCTACGGGCTGGCCGTCGGCGGCCAGGGCCTGCGCGTGCGCATTGCAGCGGATGCCGCAGGCCGTACCGATGTCGCCGGCATAGACTTTCACGGCATAGAACGGCGCCTTGCGCAGCGGCCCCAGACAGGGGTTGGGCCGATGATCCGGATCGCCCAGGTACTGGTTGTAGGCGGTGCTGCCTTTGCCGAACGCGGGATCCACGCCGGCCTCGCCGGCGCGGTTGAAATCGTCCGCCGAGGCGCTCAGGCCGGCGGCGTCGATCTGCAAAGCAGACGCCAGTTCCTGGAGCGAATTGGCGCGATAAAGATAGCCATCGCGCAGCAGATGCTCGCGCGGCCGCCCGCCGGGCAAGGCCAGCCCCAGGCCCCAGCGTTCCATGAAGTCGCTGTCGCACACCAGGTAGGCCGGTATGGTCGGCACCGTCTCGTGCGAGCGGTACATGCCCAGCACGAACTCATGGTAGGACGCGGACTCGTTCACGAATCGGCGCCCCGCCGAATTGACCGCCATCAGCCCGGGCTTGGCACGGTCCCAGACCAGATGCGGATAGCGCACCTGCGTACCGTCGGGGCGCTGCAGAATGGATACCGGCGCCCAGAACGCGGGACCGAAATAGTCCGATCCCATTGCCGCTCCGACAGTCTGCGCCAACTCGATGCCCTCGCCCGCGTTGCCGGCGGGCGACATCGACCACGGCCCTGTGGGCTGGGGATACCGCTGCCCGCGCATGGCCGGGTTCCAGGGAAAGCCTCCCGTGGCCACCACCACCGCCCGTTTCGCGCGCACCCACGTCGCGCGGCCCTGGCGTTCGATGCAAGCGCCTGTCACGCGGCCGTCTTGCACGTGCAGCGATTTGAGCGGCGCACCCAGCCAATAGTCGATGCCGCGGTCCAGCAGCGAACGGAACAGGCGCGCCGCCAAGGCGTTGCCCAGCACCAGCCGCGTGCCGCGGTGGTAGCCCCTGAGGCGATCGCCCGCGTAGCGCAGCACCAGCTTCATGCTCTCCTTGCATGCGCCGAAGGATCGGAACGCGCCCAGTAGATTCTTGGCATCGGCCAGCGTCACCATCATGCCGCCCAGCACCATGAACTCGGGCAGGGGGTCGCGCAATTCGCGAAAATGCCGGCCGAGCTGGCGGCCGTCGAACATGACCGGATCAAGAGAACGACCTCCCAATGCCGCGCCGTCGCGGTCCGGGTAGTAGTCGGGAGAATACGTCCGGGCCGCGAGCTGGACCGCGGTATGCCGCGCCAAGGCATCGATGGCCGGGCCGCATGCATCCAGAAAGGCCTTCTGCATCTCGGCCGGCGCCGCGTCGCCGACGGTGTTGCGCATATAGGTCCAGACTTTTTCGAAGCTGTCGGGATGACCCGCCGGCCCGCTCTGGCTGTTCAGCGGCGCCCAGACCGCGCCGCCGGAAATGGCTGTCGAGCCGCCGATGCGATCCGTCTTTTCCGCCAGCAGCACTTTGCATCCGCCGATGTGTGCGCTCAAGGCCGCGGCCATGCCGCCGGCGCCGCCCCCCCCGACGAGGACATC
>CALGFL010000327.1 GCA_937881145.1 uncultured Bordetella sp. | reverse complement strand
GACTTCCCCGGCTTCGTGCCGGCCTACATCCGCCCGCTCTTCTGCGAGGGCAAGGGGCCGTTCCGCTGGGTGGCGCTGTCGGGCGATCCGCAAGACATCTATAAAACGGATGCCAAGATCAAGGAACTCTTCCCCGAGAACAAGCATACCCACCGCTGGCTGGATATGGCGCGCGAGCGCATCAGCTTCCAGGGCCTGCCCGCGCGCATCTGCTGGCTGGGCCTGGGCGAGCGCCACAAGGCCGCCCTGGCTTTCAACGAGATGGTGCGCAAGGGCGAACTCAAGGCTCCCATCGTGATCGGCCGCGACCACCTGGACTGCGGTTCCGTGGCCAGCCCCAACCGCGAGACCGAAGCCATGCGCGACGGCTCCGACGCCGTGTCCGATTGGCCCTTGCTCAATGCGCTGCTCAACACCGCGGGCGGCGCCACTTGGGTCAGCCTGCATCACGGCGGCGGCGTAGGCATGGGCTATTCGCAGCATTCCGGCGTGGTAATCGTGTGCGACGGTACGCCCGAAGCCGATGCGCGCCTCTCGCGCGTGTTGTGGAACGATCCGGCCACTGGCGTCATGCGCCATGCCGACGCGGGCTACGATCTGGCCGTGCAGACGGCCAAAAAGCACAAGCTCGACCTGCCTATGGTGAAATAAGAACGCATCGGTCCGGACATCCAGACCGATCTGCAAATATCCATACAAAGGGGGAGATTCCATGCAAAACCGCCGCACCTTCATGGCCCGGGCCCTGCTGGCCTGCAGCCTGACCCTGGCGGGCGCCGCGCCCGCCCTGGCCGCCGACAACGTCGTCCGCATTGCCACCGACGCCACCTTCCCGCCCATGGAATTCGTCGAAAACGGCAAGATGACCGGCTTCGACATCGATCTCACCAACGCCCTGGCCAAACAGATGGGCAAGGCCGTGCAGTGGACGCAGATCGACTTCAAGGGCCTGATTCCGGGCGTGCTCTCGGGCCGCTTCGACATGGCGGTATCGGCCATCTATATCACGCCCGAACGCGCCAAGGTGGTCGATTTCGGCGACTCGTACTATGCCGGCGGCCTGGTGGTCATGGTCAAGAAAGACAACAACACGATCAAGTCCATCGACGATCTGGCCGGCAAGAACGTCACCGTGCAGGTCGGCACCAAGTCGGTCGAGTTCCTCAAGACCCGATACCCCAAGGTGCACGCCGTCGAGGTCGAACAGAACGAGCAGATGTTCAGCCTGGTCGAGATCGGCCGTGCCGACGCCGCCGTGACGGGCATGCCCGCCGCCTACCAATTCGCGCGCACCAAGGGCACGCTGAAGGTCCTGCCCAAGCAACTCACCACCGAAGCCTACGGCATGGCGGTCAGCAAAAACGAGCCCCAGCTCACTGCCGCGCTGAACAAGGCGCTGGCCGCGCTCAAGGCCGACGGTACCTACGACAAGATCGTGCACAAGTGGTTCGCCAACGATAAATAAGGACCGCCGATGCGCCTGGACTTCTCGCCGGTCGTTGCCGGCTGGCCCGACCTGCTGCACGGCACCCTGATCACGGTGGCGGTCACGCTCGGCGCGCTGGCGCTGAGCTGCGCGCTGGGCCTGCTGATCGGCATAGGACGGCTGTCCTCCAGACACCGCGTCATCTACGGCTTCTGCACGTCCTACCTGGCGGTGGTCCGCGGCACGCCGCTCCTGGTCCAGCTCTTCATCTGGTTCTTCCGCCTGCCTTGCTCCGGTATTTTGCTGCCGTCCTTTTTCTGCGGCGTGATCGGCATGGGCATGTATTCCGCGGCCTATGTCTCGGAGATCGTGCGCGGCTCGATCCAGTCGGTCTCGGGCGGGCAGCTGCAGGCCGCGCTGTCCATCGGCATGACTCCCGGCAAGGCCATGCGCCACGTCATCCTGCCGCAGGCTTTCGTGCGCATGATCCCGCCGCTGGGCAACGAATTCATCGCGCTGATCAAGAACTCGGCCCTGGTGTCGCTCCTGACCATTCAGGACCTCATGCACGAAGGCCAGAAGATCATCAGCGTCTCCTATCGTTCGCTGGAAGTCTACCTGGCCATCGGCGTCGTATATTTCGTGCTGACCGGCATCACGGCCCTGGCCCTGCACGCGCTCGAACGGCACCTGCGCGCCGGAGGACTGGTGCGATGAGCCTGCATCGGTACGATCGCGCCACGCTTGCCGCCACGCCCTGGAAGAACGGCGGCGGCGTGACCCGCGAGATCGCCTGCTGGCCGCCGGGCGCAGGCATGGACGACTTTCAATGGCGGCTGAGCATCGCCACCATTGCCGCCAGCGGCCCGTTCTCGCCGTTCCCGGGCGTGGACCGCATCATTGCCTTGCTCGACGGCCCGGGCGTGCGCCTGGCCACGAGCGACAGCGCCATCGACCATGTATTGAACCGGCCGCTCGAGCCCTTTTCTTTTCCCGGCGAAGCCGCGATTCACGGCACGGTGCTGGGCGATGCGTCCAGCGACTTCAACGTCATGACGCGCAGATCGCTGCTGCGCGCGCAGTGGCAGGTGCTGCGCGCGCCCGCTTCGATCGGGGCGGCCGTGCACGGCATGCTGCTGGCCGTGCACGGCAGCTGGCATGCCTATGCGCAGGACAGCGGCGCGGAGCACCGGCTCGATGCCGGCCAAGGCGGCTGGTGGGCCGACGAAAACCAGGCCTGGCGGCTCGCGCCCACAGGCGCGGGTGCCGCCCTGATCGCCGTGCGCATCTTCGCAGCCGTTTAACCATGCACACGACGACCATGAATTTTTCCTCCCTGCCCGGCGCCGACGGCATCTGGCACAACCTGCGCCTGGCCCAGGCCGACGGCTCCGTCCTGTCCGGCATGAGCCTGATCGTGCGCGAAGGCAGGCTGGCCTGGATCGGCCTGGAGGCAACCCTGCCTATCGAGCATGCCGCGCTGCCCCGCCACGATGGCTGTGGCTGCCTGGCAACCCCGGGCCTGGTCGATTGCCACACGCATCTGGTCTATGGCGGCCAGCGCGCCAACGAATTCGCCATGCGCCTGGACGGGGCCGACTACGAAACCATTGCCCGCGCCGGCGGCGGCATCGTCTCGACCGTGCGCGCCACGCGAGCGGCCAGCGAAGACGAGCTCTACGCCGCTGCCCTGCCGCGCCTGCAGGCTCTGCTCGACGACGGCGTCTGCGCGATCGAAATCAAATCCGGCTACGGCCTGGCGCTCGAACACGAACGCAAGCAGTTGCGCGTGGCGCGCCGCCTCGGGCAAGACTATGGCGTGACGGTGCGCACCACCTTCCTGGGCGCCCACGCCCTGCCGCCCGAATACGCCGGCAAAAGCGGCGCATACGTCGATCTGGTCTGCAATGAAATGCTGCCCGCGCTGGCGTCAGAGGGCCTGGTCGACGCCGTGGACGCGTTCTGCGAGCGCATCGCCTTTTCGCTGGCCGAGACCGAACAAGTCTTTCGCGCCGCCCAAGCCCTGGGCCTGCCCGTCAAGCTGCACGCCGAACAGTTGTCCGACATGGACGGCGCGGCGCTCGCGGCGAGCTATCGGGCCCTGTCCTGCGACCACATCGAACATCTCTCGCAAAAAGGCATAGACGCCATGAAAGCGGCCGGAACAGTGGCCGTGCTGCTGCCCGGCGCCTATTACGCGCTGCGCGACACGCACATGCCACCCGTCGCGGCGCTGCGCGCGGCCGGCGTACCCATGGCCGTCGCCACCGATCACAACCCCGGCACATCGCCCGCGCTCAGCCTGCTGCTCATGGCCAACATGGCCTGCACGCTGTTCCGCCTGACCGTGCCCGAAGCGCTGGCCGGCATCACCCTGAACGCCGCGCGCGCGCTGGGCATCGCCGACACCCATGGCGCGCTGCACCTGGGCCAGCCGGCCAATTTCGTGCTGTGGCCGCTGCAGGAACCGGCCGAGCTGGCCTACTGGTTCGGCCAGCGCCCGGCCCACACCATCGTCCGCCAAGGACGCATCGCCACATCATGACGCAAACCCATCAATTGCATGCCGCGCATGCCTTGCTGCCCGAAGGCTGGGCCGACGACGTGCTGCTCGCCTGGAACGACGCGGGCGACTTCACACGCGTGCAAGCCGGCGTGCCTTGCCCGGCCGGCACGGCGCGCGCCGCCGGCCCTGTGCTGCCCGGCATGCCCAATCTGCATTCGCACGCCTTCCAGCGCGCCTTCGGCGGCCTGACCGAATACCGCGGCCAGGCGCAGGACAGCTTCTGGAGCTGGCGCACGTTGATGTACCGCTTCGCCGCACAGATCACGCCCGGGTTGCTGGAAACCATCGCCACCTGGCTCTACGCCGAAATGCTGCAAGCCGGCTACACCTCGGTGTGCGAATTCCACTACGTGCATCACGACCGCGACGGCAAGCCCTATGCCGACCGCGTCGAACTCTCGCGCGCGCTGCTGCGCGCCGCCGCGTCGACCGGCATCGGTTTGACCCTGCTGCCGGTGCTCTATCAAACCGGCGGCTTCGGCGGCCGGCCGGCCAGCGAGGGCCAGCGCCGCTTTCTCAACGACACGCGCGACATGCTGGACATGCTGGCCGCCCTGCGCCCGCTGTGCGCGGCGCAAGGCGCGCGGCTGGGCCTGGCGCCGCATTCGCTGCGCGCCGTGCCGCCCGAGGCCCTGGCCGAGGCCGTCGCCGGCCTGCATGCGCAGGACGCAACCGCCCCCGTGCACATCCATATCGCCGAGCAGACCGCCGAGGTCGACGCCTGCCTGACCTGGAGTGGTCGCAGGCCGGTGCAGTGGCTGCTGGAACACATGCCGGTCGATGCGCGCTGGTGCCTGATTCATGCCACGCACATGACACCGGACGAATACCGCGACGCCGCCCGCAGTGGCGCGGTGGCCGGGCTGTGCCCCACCACCGAGGCCAATCTGGGCGACGGCATCTTCGACCTGCCCGCCTGGCAGGCCGCGGGCGGCGCCTGGGGCCTGGGCTCGGACAGCCATGCCACCGTCAATGCCGCCGAAGAATTGCTGATGCTGGAATACAGCCAGCGCCTGGCCCTGCGCCAGCGCAACGTCGCCGTCAGCGCCGAGCATCCCGACGTCGCCACGCACATGATGCTTGCCGCCGTGCGCGGCGGCGCCCAGGCATCGGGACGTAAGATCGCAGGTCTGAACGCCGGCCAGCGCGCCGACTTCATCGTGCTCGACGCAGGGCATCCTGCCCTAAGCGGCCTGCCCGCTTGCGCCATGCTGTCGGGCCATGTGTTCGCCAGCCATCGCACCTCCGCAGTCGAGCGCGTGGTCTGCGGCGGCATCGAGCGCATCGCGCGCGGCCGCCACGCTCTGCATGAGCAAGCCGCTGCCGCGTTCGCCGAAGCACGCGCGAGGGTCATGCGCTCATAAGGCACTCGTCGGCGCCATCGCGCCCACGCAACTTTCCATACACATCACCGTTCAACATGTCCATCACAGACCGCCCCGCCTTTCATTTCCATCAAGGCACCGCGCCGCTGCTGCTGTCCATGCCGCACGCCGGCACTTATGTGCCGCCGGCCATCGCCGCGCGCTTGTCCGACGATGCACGCCACGTACCCGACACCGACTGGCACCTGGACCGGCTCTACGATTTCGCACGCGAACTGGGCGCTTCGATTC
>CALGFL010000326.1 GCA_937881145.1 uncultured Bordetella sp. | reverse complement strand
ATACCGACCGCTGCTGCGGCGAATCGGGCACCCTGGCGGTGACGCGCCCGGATATCTCGACCCAGGTGCGTTTCCGCAAGAAGGAAGACCTGATGCAAGGGATGGAGAAGCTGGGGGTCGTGGCGGGTTCGGCCGAGGCCGAGCAGGTCAAGATCCTGACTTCCTGCCCGTCATGCCTGCAAGGCCTGTCGCGCTACGAAGAAGACACCGGCGCCCAGGCCGATTACATCGTGGTCGAAATGGCCCGCCATATTCTGGGCGAGTCGTGGATGGAAGACTACGTGCGCCTGGCGAACCTGGGCGGGATCGAACGGGTGCTGGTGTGATCGTAAAAGTCTAGAGATCCCGTGACTCGTATCCGCCTTCGTGCCGCCGGCCACGCCTTTGTCGCCGAAACCCATCCCGAGGCGCCGCAGACGGTGGCGGCGTTCATGAAGCTGCTGCCTTACCAGCAGAAGATCATCCATGTGCGCTGGAGCGGGGAGGGTTGCTGGATACCGCTGGGCGACTTCAAGCTGGGCGTGGGCTTCGAGAATCACACCAGCCACCCTTCGGTGGGCGACATTCTGTTCTATCCCGGCGGCTACAGCGAAACCGAGATCCTCCTGGCCTATGGCAGCTGCATGTTCGCCAGCAAGATGGGCCAATTGGCCGGCAACCATTTCCTGACCATCGTCGAAGGCCGCGAGAACCTGCGCAAACTGGGCACCAAGGTGCTGTGGGAAGGCGCCCAGGATATCGTTTTCGAGGCGGTTTGAAGCGCCTGCCGGCAGGCTGGTCGGGCAAGGCGCCGCCGGCCTAGGCCTTTTTCTTCGTCTCGCGGCGCAGCCAGTCGATAAAAGCCTCGACCGGCTTGCGCCGTACATGCCGCGCGGGATACACCAGAAAGTGCGCCTTGATCTTGACGCATTTTTCGAGCCCGAAGACGGGGCGCAATAGCCCCTTGGCCAGATGCTGCGCGCCGATGGTCGTGCTTTCCAGCGCGACGCCCAAACCCTGGGCCGCCGCGTCCAGGGACATCTGAGCCCGGTCAAAGCGCGCTGCGAACCGCTCGGGCGCGCGCCGGTCGGTAACGGCGGCGAACCAGTCCGGCCATTGAATGACGCTGACGTTGCTTTGGATCAGCGGCGCGTCCATGAGTTGTTCGGGACGCCGCAAGCGATGCGAACGGATGAAATCGGGGCTGGCCAGCGCGGTGATCCGCTCTTCGAACAGCGGCTCGATAGTGAGATCGGGCCACTGCGCCACGCCATAACGGATATCCACGTCGACTTGTCCTAGCGCGAAATCGCTATGAGTCGGCGTTGCCGACAGGTTCAGGACGATCTCGGGATGCTGCTGCGTGAAGGCCTGCAGCCGGGGAACCAGCCATAGGCTGGCGAAGCTGGGCGACGCGTGCACGTAAAGGCTGTTTTTCACGCCATGCTGCAGATCGTCGCTTGCCGCTACCAGGGCCGACAAGGCGCCGCCGATGCGCGACATGTAGCCCGATCCGGCCGCGCTCAGCTTTACGCCATGGGCATCGCGGTCGAACAGACGCACGCCGAGCTGCGCTTCGAGCCGCGAGATCTGATGACTGATGGCCGAGGCCGTGAGATGCAGCTCGGCGGCGGCATGCGCGAAGCTGCGCCGGCGAGCCACGGCTTCAAATGCCAGGAGATTTGCGATGGGAGGTACGGTGGCCATGGAGCGAACCTCGGTGTTTCATGACAAAACGTCATCTTAGGCTGATGATAATTCGCTTGTCATCATGTTCTGAATCCAACAACATTTGCCACATAAATAAAAGCAAGCGGACTTTCCAGTCCCCTTTGACACGGCAGGAGACAAACCATGGCCGCGATCGCGGATTGCACGTGCTATCAGTCGGGCGTTGAGCGTTCTTGCGTCGTCGACGCGTATTTCCGCGCCTTGCGGAGCGCGCGGGGTGGTCGATGAGTTCTCTCTCGCTGGGCCACGAAGCGGCCGCTCAAGAAGAGTCGGCGTTCGCTCGTGCCGAGGCATGGCTGGGGCATTGCATCGAGGTGCCCGCGGCCATCCTGGTTCTGGGCGAGGTTCTCGTGCTGCTGCTGGGCGTGGTGATGCGCTTTGTCCTGGACAAGCCGCTGCCCTGGTCCGATGAACTGGCGTCCATCCTGTTCCTCTGGCTGGCGAATCTGGGCGCGGCCGTGGCGCTCAGGCACGGCACGCACATGCGTACTACGTTTCTCGTGTCCCGCTGGGGGCCGCGGGCCCGGGCCTGGGTCGAAGTCCTGGCGATCGCGGTGCCGTGTCTTTTCCTGATGCTTCTGATAGGCCCCATGACCCAATACGCGCAGGACGAGTGGATCGTTCAGACCCCCGCCTTGTCGCTGCCGGACACGGTGCGCGCCGCCGCGGTGCCCGTGGGCGGGGCGCTGATGATCGCCATCAGCCTGCTGCGCTTGGCTCGGCGCGGCCTGTCCGAACTGATCGGCATGGCCGTGTTCCTTGCCGTATTGGCAGGTGCGTTTTATCTCGGATCGGGCTGGCTGCAAGGCATGGGCAATTGGAATCTTTTCATTTTCTTTGTCCTGTTGGTGGGGGCCTGCGTGCTGCTGGGCGTGCCCATCGCGTTCTGTTTCGGGCTGGCGACCGTGGCGTTCATGCTGTGCACGACCTCGGCGCCGCTGGCCGTGGTGAGCGGTCGCATGGATGAAGGCATGAGCTCCTTGATCCTGCTGGCCGTTCCGCTGTTCATATTGCTGGGCCATCTGGTCGAGATGACAGGCATGGCCCGCGCGATGGTCGATTTTCTAGGCTCATTGCTGGGGCATGTGCGAGGTGGCCTGAACTACGTGCTGCTAGGAGCCATGCTCCTGATCTCGGGGATTTCGGGCGCCAAAACCGCCGACATGGCCGCGGTGGCGCCTGTGCTGCTGCCCGAGATGAAGCGGCGCGGCGGCGACGAAGGCGAGTTGATTTCCCTGCTGGCGTCATCGGGCGCCATGGCCGAGACGATTCCACCTTCGCTGGTGTTGATCACTATCGGTTCGGTGGCCAGCATTTCCATCGGCGCGCTCTTTACAGGCGGCGTCATGCCGGGCGTAGTCCTGGCGGTAATGCTGGCCATCCTGGTGCGCTTTCGCAGCGTCGAACCCGACCAGGGCCTCAAGCGCGCTTCGGCCAAGATGGTGGGACGCGCGTTCATCGTGGCATTGCCGTCGCTGATCCTGCCTTTCCTGATACGTACGACGGTCGCCGAGGGCGTGGCGACCGCGACGGAAGTCTCGACCATCGGCATCGCCTACACGGTGGTCATCGGCCTGCTCGTCTATCGCCGTTTCGACTGGAAGCGCATCTACCCGATGCTGGTGGACACGGCCGGCCTGTCCGGCGCCATCCTCTTCATTATCGGCACGGCCACGGGCATGTCCTGGGCTTTGACGCAGTCGGGTTTTGCCCAGACCCTCGCGCATCTGATGACCAGCATGCCCGGCGGCAAGTACGGTTTTCTGATCGTGTCCATCGTGGTGTTCGTGGTGCTGGGCAGCGTGCTCGAAGGCATCCCCGCGATGGTGCTGTTCGCGCCGCTGCTGTTTCCCGTGGCCAGGGAGATAGGCGTGCACGAAGTGCACTACGCGATGGTGGTGATTCTGGCCATGGGAATCGGCCTGTTCACGCCGCCTTTCGGCCTGGGCTACTACGCGGCATGCACCATCGGGCGGACCAACCCCGATGCCGCGATGCGCTGCATCTGGCCC
>CALGFL010000325.1 GCA_937881145.1 uncultured Bordetella sp. | reverse complement strand
CTGGCGCGCCGCCCCTGGATCATCGCGAATCCCGGCATCGGCAAGATCGTCCTTGAAGAACTCCATGCCGTCGGCGAATGGACGAACAAAAACCCTGAAGCGGCCGCCAAGGAACTCGCACCCATCATCGGCCTGCCGCAAGACACGACGCTGCTCGCCGTCAAACGCGAAAGATACGGCTTGGAGCCGATCACGCCGGCCACGGTCGCCGCGCAGCAAAAGATCGCCGATACCTTCTATTCCCTCAAGTTGATTCCGAAATCGCTCGATATCCGCAGCGCCACGCTGCCTTCGGGCAAGTAAACAGGAGCTGTCATGAGTCTGAATATTTTCTGGTTCATCCCCACTCAAGGCGACGGCCGCTATCTTGGCACCAGCGCTGGCGCGCGCCAGGTCAACGCCGAATATGCGACACAGATCGCGGTTGCCGCCGATACGCTCGGCTACGACGGCGTCCTGCTGCCGACCGGCCGATCCTGCGAAGATCCGTGGGTCGTCGCGGCCAGCCTGATCAACGCGACCAAGAACCTGAAGTTCCTCATAGCCCTGCGTCCGGGCCTGGTGGCGCCCAGCGTCGCAGCTCGCATGGCGGCAAGCTTCGACCGCCTGTCGAAAGGCCGCCTGCGCGTCAATCTGGTGACGGGCGGCGATCAGTCGGAACTGGAAGGAGACGGCCTATTTCTCGATCACGAGACGCGCTACGAAGCCTCGACCGAATTTCTCCGCATCTGGCGCGAGATCATCTCGCATAGCCACGACGCAATGCCCTTCGATTACACCGGGCAGCATTTGTCGGTAAAGGGCGCGAAGCTGCTCTATCCGAGCGTGCAGCGTCCCTACCCGCCGGTATGGTTCGGCGGTTCGTCGGACGCGGCCCAGGACCTGGCGGCCGAACAGGTCGATGCCTATCTCACCTGGGGCGAGCCGCCCGCGGGCGTGGCCGAGAAGATCGCCTCGGTGCGCGCCAGGGCGAAGGAAAAGGGCCGCGAACTCAAGTTCGGCATCCGCCTGCATGTGATCGTGCGCGAGACCGAAGAGGCAGCATGGGCCGCGGCCGACGCGCTCATCAGCCGCGTCGACGACGAAACCGTGGCGCGCGCGCAGGCCAAATTCGCCAACATGGATTCGGTCGGGCAGCAGCGCATGGCCGCTTTGCACGGCAAAGGCAAGAGCCGCACTCGCGCCGATCTGGAAGTCAGCCCCAATCTCTGGGCCGGGGTCGGCCTCGTGCGCGGCGGCGCAGGCACCGCGCTGGTCGGCGACCCGGAACAGGTGGCCGCGCGCATGCAGGAATACGTCGATCTGGGCATCGATACCTTCATCCTGTCCGGCTATCCGCATCTGGAGGAAGCGTACCGATTCGCCGAACTGGTCTTCCCGCTGCTGCCGCGCTCGGTGCAGGAAAAGTTGCCGGGACGGATACTGTCCAGTCCCTTCGGCGGCGAAGTCATTGCCAATCATTTCGTGCCGCAAGTTTCCGCCAGTTGAGAGGTCGGGATGAAAGCCACACGCTCTCTCATTGCGAAAGCACTCCTGCCCTGGCTCGTGCCGGTGCTCATCGCCATTGCCTGGGAAGTTTCGGCGCGCACCGGCTGGCTATCGTCGCGCGTATTGCCCGAGCCCCTGGCCGTGTTTGAAAGCGGCTGGCGTCTCGCGCAAACGGGCGAGCTTTGGCTGGATCTCAGGAGCAGCGCCTGGCGCGCCTTCGTGGGTTTTGCCATCGGCGGAGGCTTCGGCCTGGTTTTCGGCCTAGTCACCGGCTCCTCGCGCACGGCCGAAACCGCGCTTGACACCACGCTGCAAATGATCCGCAACATCCCGCTGCTGGCGATGATTCCGCTGGTCATTCTGTGGTTCGGCATCGGCGAGACGGCCAAGTTGTTTCTGATCAGCGTCGGCGTTTTCTTTCCGGTCTATAGCAACACCTTCCACGGCATTCGCTCAGTGGACCCGGCATTGATCGAGATGGGGCGCAGTTACGGCTTGTCCGGCTGGTGTCTCTACCGCGACGTGATTCTGCCCGGCGCGGTGCCGTCGATCCTGGTCGGCGTACGCTACGCGCTCGGCCTGACGTGGCTGATCCTCATCGTCGCCGAAACCATTTCGTCGCAGAACGGCATCGGCTATATGACGATGAACGCACGCGAATTCCTGCAGACCGATGTCGTCGTGCTCGGCATCCTGCTCTACGCCCTGCTGGGCAAACTCGCCGACATGTTCGCGCGCGGACTGGAGCGGCGATTGCTGCGCTGGAATCCTACCTACCTGGGGGCTTGACCGCATGAAATCCGATCTTCCCGCGCTGCTT
>CALGFL010000324.1 GCA_937881145.1 uncultured Bordetella sp. | reverse complement strand
GCGGCCGCCTGGCCTTCCAGCAAGTCACCTTCCGCCTGGCCACGCATCCGGAGCTGAAGCTGGTGATGCTGCTGCAGCCGGATGAGGCGCGCGGCGCAAACCTTTCAGCCTGGATGTGAGCTGACCCGAGGTGCGGCGCCGGCCTGCAAACCAGGCTCAATGTATCTGCAGCCGTTCGTGCAGGGAATTGTTCATGCGCGTTTGCCATCCGGCGCCTTTGGCCTTGGTCAGGCTGCGAGATGAGAAAAGCCCCGGATTTCTGCAGAACCCCGGGGCTGCAATCCAATGGGATGAAGAGGCGGTATCTCGCGTTTTATCGTTCGCGCAAAAGATCCGCTGCGATACCCGCCAGCAATTTCTTTATCGGAGCGGGCAGCGCGGTATCGGTCAATCGTTCCGCCGGCATCCAGCGTTCAGGCTGGATGCTTTCGCGCAAGGTCGTGTGCTTTTCCACAAAAACCAGCCACGGCTGCACGTGCAGCTTGTAATGAGTGAAGCCGTGCATGAAGCCTGCCAGCCGATAGTGTTCGCCCGGTTCGAGCCCCAGCGCGCGAGTCGCGGTCAGCGGGTCGCCTTCGGTCTCGAATTCCGGCAGGCTCCACAGTCCGCCCCAGATGCCGGGCGCAGGGCGCTGGCGCAGCAGCACCCGGCCTTCATGCGCCAGCACCAGCATGGCCGTCTCGCGCTCGGGCACGGCCTTGCGCGCCTTGGGCGTGGGCAGCTCGGCCTGCCGGCCGTCGCGTTTGGCCACGCACGTGTCCGCCACGGGGCATTGCCCGCACGCGGGCTTGCCGCGTGTGCATAGCGTGGCGCCCAGGTCCATCAGGCCTTGCGTATAGGCCGGCATGTTCAAGCCGGGCGCGGCGGCCACCTGCGCATCGGCCAGCTCCCACAGCCGCTGGTCGACGGCGCGCCTGGACGGGTCGCCCTCGATGCCGAAGTGCCGGGTGAATACGCGCTTGACGTTGCCGTCCAGGATGGGCGAGCGCTCGCCGTAGGCGAAGGCCGCGATGGCCGCGGCGGTGGAGCGGCCTATGCCGGGCAGGCAGGCGATCTGTTCGGCCGTGGGCGGGAAGCGCCCGCTCCAGCCGGCCGCCACCGCCTGCGCGCAGCGGTGCAGGTTGCGCGCCCGCGCGTAGTAGCCCAGTCCGGCCCAGTAGGGCATGACCTCTTCCTGGCTGGCCGCCGCCAGGGCCGCAATATCCGGAAAACGTTCCAGAAAGCGCAGATAATAGGGAATCACCGTGCCTACCTGGGTCTGCTGCAGCATGATCTCGGAGAGCCAGATGCGATAGGGGTCGGTCGTGCCCTGCCAGGGCAGACCCTGGCGGCCGCTGCGGGCCTGCCATGTGGCAATGCGGAAGGCGAAATCCATGGCCGGGATTATGGCATTGCCTTATTGCGGGGACGCATGATCGAGAGTTAAAACAGCAACCGCAGTAAAAAAATGCCCCACGCCGCACCTTCGGCTTGCTGCCCCCCAAGGGGGGCCGTCTTTGCCTTGGGACGGCCGGGCAGCAAAAACACCCGCCAGGGTCGGCCGCTATCCGCTTCACAAGAGCACGATTAGATGCCGGGCCGGCAACCCCGACACAATGGAGTAGACATGAATGCCCCCATCACGCCCGAGCTGCGCTCGGCGCTAGAGTCCGTTCAACTGGACGACAAATACACCCTGGAAAACGGCCGTGCCTGGATGAGCGGCATCCACGCGCTGGTGCGCCTGCCCATCATGCAGCGCTTGCGCGATCAGCGCGCCGGCCTGAACACCGCGGGCTTCGTCTCCGGCTACCGCGGCTCCCCCCTGGGCGGGGTGGACCTGAACATGTGGAAGGCCGCCAAGTATCTCAAGCAGCACCACGTCGAATTCCAGCCCGGCATCAACGAAGACCTGGCCGCCACGGCGGTGTGGGGCTCGCAGCAGGTCAACCTGTTCCCGGGCGCCAAATACGACGGCGTGTTCGGCATGTGGTACGGCAAGGGCCCGGGCGTGGACCGCTCGGGCGATGTGTTCAAGCATGCCAACGCGGCGGGCACCTCGCCCCACGGCGGTGTGCTGCTGGTGGCCGGCGACGACCACCCCGCCAAGTCTTCCACGCTGCCGCACCAGAGCGACCACATTCTCAAGGCCTGCATGGTGCCGCTGCTGTTCCCGTCCAGCGTGCAGGAAGTGCTGGATTTCGGTATTCACGGCTGGGCCATGAGCCGTTATGCCGGGGTGTGGTCGGGCATCAAGTGCATCACCGACATCGTCGAGGTGTCGGCTTCGGTGGAAGTCGATCCGGACCGCGTCTCCATCGTGATGCCCGAAGACTTCATCATGCCGCCGGGCGGCCTGAACATCCGCATTCCCGACACGCCGCTGGCGCAGGAAGCGCGGCTGCTCGACTACAAGCTCTACGCCGCGATGGCCTATGTGCGCGCCAACAAGCTCAATCGCGAGATGTGGCACGTGCCGACCCCGTCGGCGCGCTTTGGCATCATGACCTCGGGCAAGGCCTATCTGGATACGCGCCAGGCATTGGCCGACCTGGGCCTCACGGACGAGATCTGCCAGCGCATCGGCGTGCGCCTCTTCAAGGTGGGCATGGTGTGGCCGCTGGAAGCCACCGGCATGCAGAAGTTCGCCGAGGGCCTGGACGAGATCCTGGTGGTCGAAGAAAAGCGCCAGATGCTCGAATACCAGCTCAAGGAAGAACTCTTCGGCTGGATCGGCTCGAATCGCAAGATCCCGAACGTGGTCGGCAAGTTCGACGACAAGAGCGGCGGCGAATGGGGCATCCCGCAAGGCAACTGGCTGTTGCCCGCGCACTACGAGTTCTCGCCCGCCATCGTGGCCCGTGCCATCGGCTCGCGCCTCCTGAAGTTCGACCTGCCCGAGGATGTGCGCGCCGGCATCCAGGCGCGCCTGGCCTTCCTCGACTCGCGCGATAAGGTGTTGTCGCGCCCGCGCGTGACGACCGAGCGCAAGCCCTGGTTCTGCTCGGGCTGCCCGCACAACACCTCGACCCGCGTGCCTGAAGGCTCGCGCGGCATGGCGGGCATCGGTTGCCACTACATGGTCACCTGGATGGACCGGAACACCCAGGTCTTTACCCAAATGGGCGGCGAGGGCGTGCCCTGGATCGGCCAGTCGCCCTTCACCGAAGAGAAGCACGTCTTCGCCAACCTGGGCGACGGCACCTACTACC
>CALGFL010000323.1 GCA_937881145.1 uncultured Bordetella sp. | reverse complement strand
AGCAGGATCCGCGGTCTGACTGGTCGCATAAGCCAGAAACGGCTGATCGTGCTTCTGGCCCATGATCGATTCCGGAATTTTCCAGAGATCGAGGAATTTCCGGTTGTACGTAAGGATCTCGCCGCCTTCCCCCACGACCAGGATGGCGTCGAGCGCGGTTTCCTGCTCCGTCTGCAGAATCGTGTTTTTTAGCCGGACCTCCTTTTCGATCCTGCTTCGCTGCGTCAATTCCTTTTGCAGCGCGCGGTTCGTGTCCTCCAGTTGCAGGGTTTTTTCTTCCAGCTTCCTGATCAAGGTCTGGCTGTAGTGCTGCAATGTGGCTTGCTCTGCCGCGTCGACTCCCGCGGCCGCGGCCGGCTGCACGGCCACGCCGCGCGACTGCACCGCGCGCAATCTGGCCAGGAATATATCGGGCTCGCAGGGCTTGAGAATGAAGCCGTCCGCACCCAGATCGAGGGCCAGCCGTTCGTCCTCGGCTTCGGTATACGTCGCCGTATAGACAATGAAAGGAATCCGCCTCAGCCGCTCGTCCGCCTTCCAATGGCGCAGCAGCGTATAGCCGTCCATGACCGGCATCAGCAAGTCGGAGATCACCAGATCGGGCGGGGACTGCCTGGCCATCTCCAGCGCTTGCGCGCCGTGCTGCGCCGACTCTACTTGGTAACCGTGCCCTTCCAGGAGCGCACGCAGATAGTAGGCATTTTCCTCCTTGTCCTCGGCAACGAGCACGCGCATGACGATACGCCTTGTGATAAATGACGGTCAGTTCAGGAAACGTTCTATTTCGGTGACAAACGTCTCGGGATCGATCGGCTTTTCGATGTAGCCGTCGCAACCGGCGGCAAGACAGCGCTCGCGGTCGCCGGACATGGCGTAGGAAGTGACCGCGACGATGGGCGTTTTCCGCAATGAATGCAGCGCGCGCAGCGCGCGCGCGACTTCATAACCGCTCATAAGCGGCAACTGGATGTCCAACAATATCAGATCCGGCGTTTCGGAGCGGGCCATCGCGATTCCGGCCGGGCCGTCGCTGGCCCAGGCGATGCGGTATCCGCGCTGTTCGAGCAGGAACGTCGCGAGATAGCGGTTCTGCTCGTTGTCTTCTATCAGGAGAATGTTCCGGCTCATGGCTTGTGTCCAGACTCTAGCGGAAGCGTGACAACGAATTGACTGCCTGCGCCGTATTCGCTGCGCACGACGATCCCGCCCCCCAGCATTTGCGCCAGGCGGCGGCAAATCGCCAGCCCGAGGCCCGTTCCTTCGTATTTGCGCGTCAGGCTCGAATCGAGCTGCCGGAAAGGTTCGAACAGCTTGCCCAGGTCCTCGGATTTAATGCCGATACCGGTATCGGCGACCGTGATGCGCACGGCCGCACCGGATTTCGTCGACCCGTCCGACTCGTAGGCATCGACTCTTTCGGCGGCAACCGTGACGCGGCCGCGATCGGTGAACTTGATGGCATTGCTGACCAGATTCAGAACGATCTGCTCGAACTTGCGACGATCGCTGACCATTTGATCGAGTTCGGGCGCGACGGCGAGATCGAGTGCGAGGCCTTTCTTCATGACCATCGGCCGCACGGACGCAACGACGCGGTCCAGGCACACCGGCACGCAGAACATTTCCCGGCTGAGCATGGCCTGCCCGGCTTCGATCTTGGAAATATCGAGCACGTCGTTGATCAGCTCCAGCAAATGACGCGCACTGCCCTGCACCATGCCGAGCTGCTTGGCCTGCTCCGGATTCAACGGGCCGGCAAGGCTCTGCAGCAGGATGCCGGTAAAGCCGATGATGGAATTGAGCGGCGTGCGCAGCTCGTGCGACATGGTTGCCAGGAATGCGGACTTCATGTTGTCGGCCGCCTCGGCGCGCTCGAGCGCCGCCTGGAGATCCGCGGTCCGGGCCTTCACCTGCCGCTCGAGGTCGTCATGCGCATCGCGCAGGGCCATCTCCGCATTGGTACGATCGGTGATGTCCTGCAGGGTCATGAACGCAAGCCGCCTGTTGCCCGCGTAGACCGCCTGCGAGCCGCAGTAGCTGATTATTCGCTCCCAGCCGGTATCGGCACGCCGCACGCGGACCCGATAATCGAGCAGCGCTTCACCTGCCCTGACCCGGGCCAAGGGCCAGCGGTTCCGGGCAAGCGGCGTACCGTCCAATTCGAAGAGTTCGAAAATCCGGCCGAACTCGCGCTGCAAGCGCCCGGCATGCTCCAGATCGGTGAACCCGAGTATGCGCAGCGATTCCGGATTCCAGTGCAGGTAGTCGAGTTCGGGATCGGCGATCACCAGGCCTTCCCGAAGATTTTCAATCACCACATCGAGCCTTCCCTGGCTCGTCAGCATGTCCTGCTCGGCTTTCAGCCGTTCGCTGATGTCGATCCCCATGCCCACCAGGCACGGTGTGTCGAAATAGTCGACACGCCGGCCGGTAAGGAAATAGGGATGCGTGGAGCCGTCCTTGCTTCGAAACGGGGCTTCGAGCGTGGATTCGCCACGCTGAAAAACCTCCGCGATCCGGGATTCGAGCTGCGGCCAGTCTTCCCGCGCAAAAAAATCGCGCGGATGCATGAGCGCGATTTCGGCGGCCGAATATCCCGATACCGTTTCGAAGTTGCGATTCCAGCGCAGGAACTGCCCACGATCGTTATAGAAATACAGAATGCCGGGCATGCTGTCGATCATGGTCTTCGAAAACTGCCGCTCGCTTTCGGCGAGCGCCTGGGCGCAGCGCCGCTCCTGTTCACGCAGAAAATTGTCGAGCGCGAACGAGACATTGCCGGCGGCCTCCTCCAGCAGCGCCACTTCCTTGGCCTGGAAAAAATCCTCGCGGTCCGCATAGACGGTCAACGTGCCCGCGATCCGGCCATTTTCACGAATTGGGAAGACCGCCAACGCGCGATATCCGCGCTTGCCCAGCTCCGCGCGCCAAAGCGACATGGCCGGATCCATGAGAAGGCGGTTGCAGATGTAGGGCTGTCCGCTACGATAGGCCTGGCCCGACGGACCGAGGCCTTCGGGCCGCTCGTCGGCATATATCCGGATGTTCCTTATGTGGTCGACATCGTTGCCCCATACCGCGGCGGGAACCAGCTGCTCGGTGCCGGGATCGCGCCATCCGATCCACGCCATGCCGATCGCACCTTGCTCGACCAGGACGCGGCATGCATTCTGAAAAAGTTCATCGCGGGTCTGCGCCCTGACGGTGGTATGGCTGATCTGGCTTAACGCGCTGTACAGCCGGTACATTCTGAGCACTTCGCGCTCGCGCTCCTTGAGCATGGTGATGTCGCGGGCGATTTGCGCGATCCCGACGATTTCGCCATGCCGGTCGCGAATCGGGGAGAACGCGACGGAAATATCGATCAGGCTCCCGTCTCTCGTTCGCCCCGTCGTTTCGAAACGATCGACGATCTGGCCGCGCCGGATTTTCTCGAAAACGCAGTCGTCTTCATGCTGTCTATCCGCCGGAATGATCCGCGCGATGGACTGGCCGATCATTTCGTTGGCGCGCAGGCCGAAGATCCTCTCTGCCCCGGCGTTCCAGCTGGTGACGATGCCGTTCAGATTTTTGCTGACGATGGCATATTCCGACGATGCGGCGATGGCCGCCAATCTGCCGGCCGCCTGTTCAAACTCGTCATTGCCTTGGCTTTCCATAGTCGTGAGCAAAGTTCAAATTGAATCCTGCTTTTCAGGCCGCGCCCCGGCTAAGGAAACTCTTGGGCAATTATCTGTTTTGCCGCTTGACGCTCAAAGCGTTGCACGAAGGATAGAGGTCTTTCTCCGCGCCAGTCAATGCGCCTGCTCCCAGTTCTTGCCGACCCCCACTTCGGCAATCAGAGGCACGCGCAGCTTGGCCACGCCGCACATCAAGCGCGGCAGCTGCTCCCGCACGAGCTCGACTTCCTCGTCAGGCGCTTCCAGCACCAGTTCGTCGTGTACCTGCATGATCATGCGCGACTGCAGCTTCTGCGCATCCAGCCAATCCTGCACCGCCACCATCGCCATCTTGATGAGGTCGGCCGCCGTGCCCTGCATGGGCGCGTTGATCGCGGCGCGCTCGGCCGCCTGACGGCGCGGGCCTGAAGCGCGGATGTCGGGCAGCTGCAGGCGCCGGCCGAAGACGGTCTCGACATAACCTTGCTCGTGCGCCAGTTGTCGCGTCTGCTCCATATAGCGCGCCACATTGGGATAGCGCGCGAAATAGCGATCGATATAGGCCTGGGCCGCGTCGCGCGTAATGCCCAGGTTGGATGCCAGGCCGAACACGCTCATGCCGTAGATCAGGCCGAAGTTGATCGCCTTGGCGGCACGCCGCTGCTCGTTCGTGACATCGGCCAGCACGGTGCCGAACACCTCCGCGGCGGTGGCGCGATGGATGTCCTCGCCCGCGGCGAAGGCGCTCTGCAGATTG
>CALGFL010000322.1 GCA_937881145.1 uncultured Bordetella sp. | reverse complement strand
ATCTTGTCGGCACCAAGCCTGGTGGTCTCCTGGCCGTGGAAACGGATGGCGCCGCTATGGGGCGAGAGCAGGCCGCTCAGGGTGCGCATCAGCGTGGTCTTGCCGGCGCCGTTGGCGCCCAGAATGGCCACTACCTCGCCTTCCTTGACGTTGAGCGAGATGCCCTTGAGCGCCTGGATGTGGCCGTAATTGACGCGCAGGTCTTCGACTTCGAGCAGGGGGTTCATGAGTTTGCTTGTCCTTCGTGCGCCAGCGCCTCTTCCTCGTCGTCCTGGCCCAGATAGGCTTCGATCACGAGCGGGTTGCTGCGGATCGCGTCCGGATTGCCTTCGGCGATCTTCTTGCCGAAGTTGATCACGACGATGTTGTCCGCCACGTTCATCACCACGCTCATGTCGTGCTCGACCAGGATGACGGTGACGCCGCTGTCGCGGATCGCACGGATCGTGGCGTTCAGTTCGGCCGATTCGTTTTCGTTCAAGCCGGCGGCCGGCTCGTCGAGAATGATCAGTTCGGGGTCGGCCACCAGGCAGCGCGCCAGTTCCACGCGCCGCTGCACGCCGTAGGCCAGCGAAGTGGCTTCTTCGTTGGCCACGTCGGCCAGGTCCAGGCGCTCGAGCACCGCCATCGCCTTGTCCACCAGGACCTGCTCTTCGCGGCGCTGCGCCGGTGTGTTCAAAAGGCCCTGCCACCAGCGCTGGCGGATGTGCAGGTGCTGGCCTGCGATCACGTTCTCGAGCACCGTCATGTCGGAAAACAGGCGGATGGTCTGGAACGTGCGCCGGATGCCGAGTTCGGCGATGCGGTGCGGCGCCAGGCCCGTGACATCGCGGCCGCGCCAGCGCACGTGGCCGTCGGTCGGTTTGTACACGCCCGTGATCAGGTTGAATACCGTGGTCTTGCCGGCGCCGTTGGGGCCGATCAGGGCCACGATCTGGCCACGCTCGATGCGAAAGCCCAGTTGGTCGACGGCCCGCAGGCCGCCGAAGCTGATGCCCACGTTGTCCAGTTCCAGCAGCGTCTCGGCTGCCGCTTGATTGTTCTTTTCCATGCGGATCAGCCCCCCTTGCGCGCCGGCCAGATGCCTTGCGGCCGCAGGACCATGATCACGATCATGGCAATGCCGAAGACGAAGTAACGATATTGCGCCAGGCCCGAGAAGATCTGGGGCACCACGAACATCATGGCGGTACCCAGCAGCACGCCGGGCACCGAGGCCTGCCCGCCGACCAGCACGATGGCGAACAGCGTGACCGAGTCGGCGAACGAGAACGAGCCGGGGCTCACCGCCGACAGCTGCATCGCGAACAGCGAGCCGGCCAACCCGGCGATCGCCGCGGCCAGCGCGAAGACGGCCACCTTGTATTTATGCGAGTTCACGCCCAGCGTGGTGGCGGCCAGCTCGTCGTACTTGAGATAGCGGAAGGTGCGGCCCAGCGCCGAACGGTTCAGGTTGCGCATGAGCCACAGCACGACGGCCAGCGCCACCCAGTTCAGGTAGAACAGGGAGTTCTGGTCGCCCAGGTCCAGGCCGAACACGGTCGGTCCGGCCACGCCGAACAGGCCGTCGGGGCCGCCGGTCAGGCCGAAGATGTCGTTCTTCATGGCCAGCACGAAGATCGCGTTAAAGCCGATGGTGACCACCAGCAGGTAGTCGCCGCGCAGCTTGACGATCGGTGCGGACAGGATGGCGCCGAAGAAGGCGGACACCAGCACGCCGACGGGGACGGTCCACAGCACGGGCCAGCCGAAGCTGAGCGACAGCACGGCCGTGACGTAGGCGCCGATGCCGAAATAGACCGCATGACCCATGTCGTAGATGCCCGCGCGGCCCAGCACAATGTCCTGCGACAACGCGACGATGGCGTAGATCGCTAACACGCCGCCGATCGTCACCCAGGCGGGCGACAGGGCCACCGGCAGCAGCAGCCCGACCAGCCACAGCGCGATGCCTATCCAGACTGCGCGCCGGGAGCCGCCGAGGGTGGGTTTGCCCGCGAGCGGCGCGGACGTCGCGTCGATAACTTGCTTGTTCATGTTCGAGTCCTCACACCTTTTCCGCAACGCGCTCGCCGAGCAGGCCCGACGGCCGCACCAGCAGGATCGCGATCAGCAACCCGAACGTGATCGCGTCCTGCCACGAGCTCGACACGTAGCCCACGGCGAAGACGTTGAACAGGCCGAGCAGCAGGCCGCCCAGCATGGCGCCGGGAATGTTGCCGATGCCGCCGATGATCGCCGCGATGAAGGCGTTCAAGCCGTACGACCAGCCCATCGTGAAATAGGCCTGGCGATAATAGAGACCGATGAAAAGGCCGCCCACCGCGCCGAGCGCGGGGCCGATCACGAACACCATGGCGATCACGCGGTTGACGTTGATGCCCATGAGCCGCGCGGCGTCCTGGTCGATCGCCGAGGCCCGGATGGCCGTGCCCACGCGGGTGTGGTGCACGAAGAGGTACAGCGCGACCATCAGCACGAACGCGCCGATCATGATCATGAGCTGCACGAAGCTGAGATAGGCGCCGCCGATGTGCCAGGTGATGTTGGGCAGCAGATTGCTGGGAAACACGCGTACGTTCGGGCCCCAGATCAGCATGATGCCGTTCTCGATCATCATGGAGGCGCCCAGCGCGGACACCATCGGGGACAGCCGGTGCGCGCGGCGCAGCGGCTTGTAGGCGACGCGGTCGAGCAAAGTGCCGGTCACGGCCACGACGATGACGGCGACCACGAAAGCCAGCGCCATCAGCACGGGCGTCGGCAGCCCGGCGAACACACCGGTCGTCAAGGTGGTCAGGCCGATAAAGGCGCCCAGGATGCACAGGTCGCCATGCGCGAAATTGATCAGCTTGAGCACGCCGTAGACCATCGTGTAGCCCAACGCGATCAATGCGTAGATGCCCCCGACCGTCAAGCCGTTGATAAGTTGCTGCAGGATGAAGTCCATCTTGCCTATTCCGAAGATAAAAACAGCGCCGCGTCCGGCTACGCCGGTCCCGCGCCCGGACAATGCCGGGCGCGGCCGCGACGCTTTATCGAGTTCCGGCCTTAGTTGGTCGGGTACACGGTCTTGTAGGAACCGTCGGCTTCCACTTCGAAGGCCGTGAACGGGCTGCCCACGCGCTCGCCCTTGGCATCCCACGTGAAGGGGCCGGTCAGGCCCTTGTAGCCCTTCATGTTGTGCAGATGGGGAATCAGCTTGGCCGGCTCGACCGATTTGATCTCTTCAGCCACCTGGAAGATGGCGCGCAGGCCGTCGGCGTTGGTGAAGGTGTAGATGCTCGGCGGCTGCGAGCCGTAGGCCTTCACGTACTGCGCCAGGAATTGCTTGGCTTCCGGGTAGGGAAGGTTGTCCGGCGAGGGGATGTTGACAATGATCGCGCCTTGAGCGGCGGGGCCGGCGATCTTGGCGAAGGCTTCGTTCTGGTTGGCGTCGCCACCCACGAAGGCGGCCTTCATGCCCAGTTGCACCATTTGCGCGCGGATCAGGCCGCCGTCGGTGTAGTAGCCCGAGAAGTACACGGCATCGGGGTTTTCAGCCTTGATCTTGGTCAGCACGGCGCTGTAGTCCTGCGTGCCGGCGGTGATGAAGTCCTTGGCGACCACGTTGCCGCCCACGGCCTTGATCTCCTTGACCACGCTGTCGGCCAGGCCGGTCGCGTAGCTGGAGTGGTCGGTCAGGACCACGATGCGCTTGTACTTCTTGGCCTTGACCAGGTACTGGGCGGTGAACACCGCTTCGGCGCTGTTGGGGGGCGCGTTGCGGAAGAAGGTCTTCCAACCCTTCTGGGTCAGCTCGTCGCTGGTGCCGTCGGAGGTCTGGATCACTTTGGCGGCCGAGTAGATCGGCGCGGCGGCC
This sequence comes from uncultured Bordetella sp., assembly GCA_937881145.1. GTDB lineage: Bacteria > Pseudomonadota > Gammaproteobacteria > Burkholderiales > Burkholderiaceae_B > Bordetella. The sequence goes on along the minus strand of CALGFL010000322.1, from coordinate 2,214 downwards.
AGGGCGGCGCCGCTGGTGTAGGTGCCGATCACGGCGATCACGCCGTCGTTGACGAGCTTGCGGCCGCAAATGGCGGCGGTGGCGGGCTTGCCTTCGTCGTCGCACACGACCATTTCGATCTTGTGGCCCAGCAGGCCGCCCTTGGCGTTCTGTTGATCGATCAGCAGCTTGACGCCGTTCTGGATGCCTTGGCCTTCGGCGGCGTAGTCGCCGGTGATGGGCGCTTGCACGCCGATCTTGACGGGCTTTTCAGCCGCTTGCGCGCCGGACGCGACCGCACCCGCCGTAAGCGAGAAGGCGGAAATCACGGCAATTTTCGTAAAACGATTCATTCTCTAGTCTCCTGATGTGGACATGCACAGTGCACTACAAACTCGAGTTCCCGTCGCACCGGGAAAGCGGTGCGCCCATCGAAAGTTTACCTAAGGCGGATCGATGGTTTTACCAACAGTTAGTCGGTGGTTTTACCTACGACAACCCGAAAGTTTACCTACGATGGGTTTTTTTCTGCATAGGTAAAAACGATGAGTCTCATCTTAATCCCTGCGGTATCCGGATACGGTGATTTTCATGCCCTGCCGCGGCGCGAGCCCGTCAGGCGTGGGGTATGGAGGGCTTCAAGTATAGAAATGCCTTACCCGGGCGTCTTGTCGCTTTGGAACGAGGCGGATGAGAATTTCTGCACAATATGCAGCCGGCCCAGGGCAAACCCTAGGACGAATTCGGCAAAAAAAAGCCCCGCGCATCGGCGCGGGGCTTTTTGCCTGAATGGCGGCGCCTTTCGGCGCTTAAACCGAGAACGACGAACCGCAGCCGCAGGTGGTGCTGGCGTTCGGGTTGCGGATGACGAATTGCGAGCCTTCGATGTCTTCCTTGTAGTCGATCTCGGCCCCGACCAGGTATTGGAAGCTCATGGGGTCGACCAGCAGTTGCACGCCTTCTTTGTCGAGCACGGTGTCGTCTTCGTTGACGGTTTCGTCGAAGGTGAAACCGTACTGGAAGCCCGAGCAGCCCCCACCCTGCACGAACACGCGCAGCTTCAGTTCAGGATTGCCTTCTTCAATCAGCAGATCCTTGACCTTGGCGGCGGCCGAGTCGGTGAAAATCAGGGGGGCCGGCGGCGGGGCCTGCAGGTCGACGGTTTCGGTAACGGCGTTCATGGTGCGCTCCTGGCCGGGCGGCACGCGCCGCGGCGGAATTCAATACGGTAAAGACGGGCGGACAGTCCGCCCAGGATGACCTCACTATAACCCAGGCTTCCCAGGCGAGGCAGCGATAACCCTTACGGCAGAATAGCGACCTGGTCCAGGCCGGCTGACTCGGGCAGGCCGAACATGAGGTTCATGTTCTGCACGGCCTGGCCGGCGGCGCCCTTGACCAGATTGTCCTGCACGACCAGGACAATAAGCAGATCACCGTTGCCTGGGCGCTGCACCGCGATGCGCAAGGTATTGGATGCGCGCACCGAGCGGGTCTCGGGCAGGCTGCCAGCCGGCATGACGTCGACGAAATGCTCGTTGGCGTAGCGCTCTTCGAACAGCTTCTGGAAGTCGGTGTCGCGCGCCTGGGGCAGGATGCGGGCGTAGATCGTGGAGAACATGCCCCGGATCATGGGCACCAGGTGCGGCACGAAGGTCAGCGGCACCGGGCCGCCAGCCAGCTTTTCGAGCTGGGCGGCGATTTCGGGCCCATGGCGGTGGCCGGCCACGCCGTACGCCTTGAAGTTGTCGGAGGCCTCGGAGAAGAGCGAGCCGACCTCGGCCTTGCGGCCGGCGCCGGAAACACCCGACTTGCAGTCGGCGATCAGGGTCTGGGTGTCGACCAGCTTGATGCCGCCCTCGATGAGCGGGGCCAGGCCCAGGATGACGGTGGTGGGATAGCAGCCGGGGTTGCCGATGACGCGGGCGCGGGCAACCGCCTCGCGATTGAGCTCGACCAGGCCATAGGCGGCCTCGGCCAGGATGTCCGGGCAGCTGTGCGGCATCTTGTACCAGCGCTCGAAGACCGCAGTGTCCTGCAGGCGGAAGTCGGCGGCCAGATCGATGATCTTGGTACCGGCCGCCAGCAGTTCCTTGGCCTGGGCCATGGCCACGCCGTGCGGCGTGGCGAAGAAGACGACATCGCAGTCGGAGAGTCCGGCCTTCTCGGGAGTCGAGAAGGCCAGGTCGACGCGGCCGCCTTCCAGCTTGGCGACGATCTCGTCCAGCGCCTTCA
>CALGFL010000321.1 GCA_937881145.1 uncultured Bordetella sp. | reverse complement strand
AGATCATTGGCGACCGGACCTTCAACTACCTGATTCCCCTGTCCATGGTGGGCGGCCTGTATCTGGTGCTGACCATCGTGGCGTCGACGGGTGTGCGTTACCTGGACACCCGCCTGCCCAAACGAGGATTGCCACTGCGATGAACGACATCCATCACGACACTCATGACGACACCGGCGCCATCATCCGCTTCGAAAAAGTCGTCAAGCGCTTCGGCGCCACGACGGTGCTCGACGGGCTCGACTTCAAAGTCCATAAAGGCGAGAAGGTCGCCATCATCGGCCCATCGGGCTCGGGCAAGTCGACGGTGCTGCGCATACTCATGACCCTGGAGGGCATCGACAGCGGTCTGATCCACGTCGCCGGCAAGCCTTTGTGGCATCAATACCGCCACGACCATCTGGTGCCGGCCGGCGAGGCGCATCTGCGCGAAATGCGCAAAGAGATGGGCATGGTGTTCCAGCAGTTCAATCTGTTTCCGCACATGACCGTGCGCCGCAATATCACCGAAGCGCCGGTGCATGTGCTCGGTCTGTCGCCCAAGCAGGCGCGCGAGCGCGCCCATAAATACCTGGAGCTCGTGGGCCTGGCCGACCATGCCGACAAATTCCCCAGTCAGCTCTCGGGCGGCCAGCAGCAGCGCGTAGCCATCGCCCGCGCCCTGGCCATGCATCCCAACATCATGCTGTTCGACGAACCCACGTCCGCGCTGGATCCGGAACTGGTGGGCGAAGTGCTCAACGTCATCCAGCGCCTGTCCGAAGAACACGATCTGACCATGCTGCTGGTGACGCACGAAATGCAGTTCGCCAAGCAGATCTCGGATCGCGTGTGCTTTTTCGACCAGGGCCGCATCGTCGAGCAGGCGCCGCCCGAGGAACTCTTCGCCGAACCGCGCGAGGAAAGAACGCGCGAATTCCTCAGGGGCTTCCTGCAAACGAACGCGGCCTAGGACATCGCGCGGCCGGCGTTCGACATCGTGAACGCGTCCAGCGCGACGAGCGCCTGGCCGTTGCGCCTGGCCGCGATGTGCTCGGGACGAGGCGCCAGGCCGTATTTGGGCGCGCCCAGGCGGTTTTCCACGCTGTTGTAGACCATGAAAACATTGGCCCGCGGCCAGGGAGAGATATTGCCGTTGGAGCCATGCATGGCATTGCAGTCGAAGAACACCACCGAGCCCGCGCCCGCCGTCATGGCGCGTATGCCGCCCTGCTCGACCAGCAGCTGCAGGCTGATCGGATCGGGCACGCCGTATTCCTGCTTCTTGAGCGAACTGAGATAGTGATGCTCCGGCGTCTCGCCCTGGCACGCGATGAAGTGCCGGTGCGAACCGGGCACCAGCATCAGCGGCCCGTTGCAGGCATTGTTCTCGGTAAGCAGCAGCGAGCAGCTCAGCGCCCGCATGGCCGGCATGCCGTCCTCGACGTGCCAGGTCTCGAAATCGGAGTGCCAGTAGAATTCCTCGCCCTTGAAGCCGGGCTTCATATTGATCCGCGACTGGTGGATATAGACCTCGGAACCCAGTATCTGGCGCGCCACGTGGATCAGGCGCCGGTCGCGCGCCAGGCCGCTCAACAGGGGGCTCAGTTCGTGCGCCCGGAACACCGAGCGCAGCGCGTCGCTATTGGGTTCGGTAATGGCTTCTTCCCGAGCCAGAATCGCGCGGTCCTTGCCCATGCGCTGGATTTCGTCCAGCAGCATCTGCACCTCGCCAGGCGAGAACAGATCTTCGATCATCAGGAATCCGTCGCTTGCATAAGCATCGAGCTGCTGCTCGGACAATGCCTGCGCATAGGCGCCGTCGCCGTACACCACCGGATCCTGGCGCGCGATGATCGCGGCGCCGCGGTCCGTGCGCGAATCGTAAAGGTCGCTCATTGTCGTCGTCATCATGCACCTCCTGCATCAGGCCGCATCGGACATGGCGGGGTACACGCCCTGCCCGTCATGCACCTCCAGCCCCGTAAGCGGCGGATTGAAGACGCAGATCACGCGCAGCGGCTCCTTGCCGCCGCGCAGCCAATGTTCGTCATGTTCGTCCAGGGCATAGACCACTCCGGGGCCGAGCGCATATTTCTTGCCATCTGCGATGGTCTCGATCTCGCCGTCGCCTTCTATACACCAAACCGCTTCGAGATGATGCCGGTAATGAATATGGGTTTCGCTGCCCGGAAAGATCACGGTCTCGTGAAAAGAAAACCCCATGCCGTCTTTCTTGAGCAGCACCCGCCGGCTAAGCCACGTATCGGTCTTGACCTCGTGCTCCGTGCCGATAACGTCTTTCACGTTCTTCACTATCATCGCCGCTGCCCTCCAAACTTGAGCACCTTGTTCCGGCGACCCAGGATTTGCGCGGTACTGCGCTCCAGGATTTCCAGCCCGCGCTCGAGCAGTTCGTCTTCGATCGTCAGCGCCGGCAGCACCTTCAACACCTCGTCGCATGGGCCTGCTGTTTCGATCACGAGGCCATGTTCAAAAGCCTTGGCGGCGATGCGATTGGCCAGGTCGTCGCCGTCGGCCGGCGTGGCCAGCCCCTGTATCAGACCGCGGCCACGCACGCTCAAGCCGGCCTGCGGATAGGCATAGGCCAGGTTCTCGAGCCAGTTGCGCACCAGGTCTTCCTTGCGCCGCGTCTCGCAGGCGAAGGCGTCGGTCGTCCAATAACTGTCCAGCGCCTGGGCCGCCGTGACGAAGGCCAGGTTGTTGCCGCGGAAGGTGCCGCTGTGCGCGCCCGGCTTCCAGATGTCGAACTCGGGTTTGACCAGTACCAGCGACATGGGCAAACCAAAGCCGGACAGCGACTTGGACAACGTCACGATGTCCGGCTGGATGCCGGCCTGCTCGAAGCTGAAGAAGCTGCCGGTGCGTCCGCATCCCACCTGGATGTCGTCGATGATCAGCAGCATGTCGTGGCGGCGGCAGAGCGTCTCGATCTGGCGCAACCAGCGCCAGGTGGCGACGTTCACGCCGCCCTCGCCTTGCACGGTTTCCACGATCACCGCGGCCGGACGGTCCAGCCCGCTGCCGGAATCTTCCAGCAGGCGCTCGAGATAGACCGCGGTATCCACGTCGTGCCCCATGTAGCCGTCGTAGGGCACAAAGGTGACGTTGCCCAGGGGCATGCCCGCGGCGCGGCGGAACTTGGCGTTGGCCGTCGCCGCGAGAGACCCAGCGCTGACGCCGTGAAAGCCGCGCGTGAAAGCAATGACGTTCTGCCTGCCCTTGACCTGGCGGGCCAGCTTGAGCGCGGCCTCGACCGCGTTGGTTCCGGTCGGACCGGTGAACTGCAGCTTGTACTGCCATCCACGCGGCTTGAGCAGCACGCGCTCGAACGTCTCGAGAAAATATTTCTTGGCGCTGGTGGCCATGTCCAGGCCGTGCACCACGCCGTCGGCGCCCAGGTATTCGAGCAGCTTGCGCTTGAGCAGCGGATTGTTGTGCCCATAATTGAGCGTGCCCGCGCCGCTGAAGAAATCGATATATTGCCGGCCCGCCTCGTCGAACAGCAAAGACCCCCTGGCCCGATCAAAAACAACCGGGAAAGACCGGACGTAGCCGCGCACCTGCGACTCCATCCGGTCAAATATGCTCAAATCCATGGCGTTCTCCTTTGGTGGGTTGCGAGGGCATTGCGTGCAAAAGCAGTTGCGGCCCCTGGCCGCGCACGCCTCTTGCCTGAAATGCCCCAAGGGGGCTTAGGATCTGCTTACGCTGAACGGGGCGCCGCACCTCTGGCGTGAGCAGACTCGGACGACCGCTCGGCGCAGCCGCGATACCGAGAAAGTTGAAAAGGCCCGATGCGCAGCAGCCGTTCCGTTTCGTGCCCCGTCTGCCCGAAAAGCGCGGACTCGAACAAGGCGGTTTCGGAACAGTCGGCATGAAGCTGCCGGGCAACGCCGGCGAACATGCCGCGCGAGGCGGCGATATCGGGGCCGACCGTGGTTTCGATATACCGGATCGCTTCCGGAGCGACGTGCTGCAGCACGTGCCACAGCATGCGCCGGCCCAGGCCGCATCCGCGCGCACGCAGATGCACGGCCACTTGCCAGACGAAGAGCACATCGGGATGCCGCGGCGGAATATAGGCCGACACGAAACCGACCACGTTCGAAGCGCTGTCCTCGGCCAGCACGCACGTGTCGGCGTAGTGCTCGCTCAGCAGCAGATAGGCGTAGAGGGAATTGAGATCCAGCGGCGGACACTGGCCGACCAGGCGGTGTATGGCCCGGCCGTCGGTCTTGCGGATGGCACGCAGGGTCAAGGCCTGCGGCGGTGCGGCGCGATGCTCGCGAACAGTGGGAAAAGACAGGAGTGTGCGCGCCGTGAAAGTCATACCACCAGGCCTGATTCGGGAGGAGCCCCGCCGACGGCGACATCCAGGATGGGCGAACCGGGTTCGTCCATCGACTCGGGCGGCAGCACGCCTTGCGGCTCCATCAAATTGACGATGCGTTCGAGCGACAAGGTGATGGTGGCCTGCTCCAGTTCGGGCAACGCCTTGAGCGCGTCGGCCAGCTTCTGCTGCAGCGGCGACGGCGTGTCTTTGGCCAGGGCGATGCCGGCCTCGGTGGCGGCCACGAAAACGATGCGACGGTCTTCGCGGCTGCGCTCGCGCCGCACCAGCCCCTTGTCTTCGAGGCGATCGAGGATGCCGACCACGGTGCTGGGACTGACGTGGATCTCCCGGCTGATGGCCGTGGCCGTCAGCGGCCCCAGGTCGATCACCGCGCGCAGGCAGACGAGCTGCGGCGCCGTGATATGGCTGCAGGCGGCAAGCTGGCGGGAGTGCAGCGCAATGGATCGCGTAATGCGGCGCAGCGCGCGCAGGATGCGCAAGTCGTAATGCAGGTCGGCGACGGTGTCGTTCATGATGCGGATTGCATCCTTGTTAGTTTCACTAAAAGTGATTTCAGTTCAAATGATATGTTCGCAAAGGGATAAAGTCAAACCCTGATCTTTCGAAGCGACTTCATGGCCCTTTGCAGGCACGGCAACCGGGAAGGCGGAGAAAACACGGGAAAACAACCGTCTTTCATGGCTCACCCAAAGTGCGATCAGCAAGTACAGTCAAGTCCCGGCACCCATCCGCGGTGATGGTTTCGATGCACGCTTCTTCCGAACAACCATTGCGATCCGATCTGGCCATTCATCCTCGCCTGAAGCTCTTGATCCGCGGAGGGTTCATGGCATTGATTCTCTTGATGGCGCTGGCGTCGTGGCTGGTCCTGCTCGCGTTGCACGATCAGGTGACCAAGCAGCTGGAAAACACCACCCGCAGCCTGGCCCAGTCGGTGACGCAGACTTTCGACGGCTTGCTCTCCACCGTCGATGTGGCACTGCAGTCCCTTGCAGACGGTCTCGAGCACGCTGACGACAGCCGGCTTCGCTCGACCGAGGTAACGCAGGCCTTGCTGCGACAACAGATGCGCATTCCCGAGATCGCGAGCTTTCGCATCACCGACGACAACGGGATCATCGTCAACAGCAGCAACCCCTTGTCGACGCCGACTCAATTGAGCGATCGCGAATTTTTCGTACGCTTGCGAGACGGCTCGCCGGCCGGCCTGGTGGTGACCAAGCCGGTGTTCGGCCGCATCACCAAGCAGTGGGTCTGGGTCTTCGCGCGACGGTTCGATCACCCCGATGGTTCGTTCGGCGGCACGGTCTACGCGGCCATCAATATCAGCGAAGTCGAGAAAATGCTCGACAAGATCAAAATGGAGCCCGGCGGTTCGCTCGCCCTGCGCGACTATGGCCTGGGGCTGATTGCGCGCTATACCTTCGGCTCCGACAATCCGACGCCGATCGGCACCAGGCAGGTGAGCAACACGATGCTCGCCGCGTTGAGGGCCAACGAAACCAATGGCGACTATATCAGCGATGCCAACAGTCTCGATCCGCAGCGCCGCTACTACTCCTATCGGCGCAGCCAGCGCTACGGCTACCTTGCCAACGTCGGACTCAGCGAGAAATCCGCGTTTGCGACCTGGCGGCGCCAGGCCTGGCTCGTCGGTACCCTGATCGTCGCAGCGGGCTGCGTGCTGATGGCGCTGGCCGAGGCGCTGATCAGCACCCTGGCCAGGCAGGGCCAGTTCATCCGGTCGCTTGAGGCCGGGCGCATCGAACTGGACGAAAGAAACCAGGCGCTGGTCATGGCCGAAGCCGACATGTGGCGCGCCGCGAATTTCGACGAACTGACGGGGCTGCCCAACCGGCGCCTGCTCTCGGACCGGCTCGAACGCAAGATCCGCGAAGCGCACCGCGGCAAGTCGTGGCTGGCCGTCCTGTTCATCGACATCGACCGCTTCAAGGAGGTCAACGACACGCTCGGCCACGATATCGGAGACCAATTGCTCGCCGAGGCGGCACGCCGCATCACGGCGACCGTACGGTCGAGCGACACCGTCGCCAGGCACGGCGGCGACGAATT
>CALGFL010000320.1 GCA_937881145.1 uncultured Bordetella sp. | reverse complement strand
CGCCTCCTTCGCGGTGAAGCTGCCGATGTGGCCGGTGCACACCTGGCTGCCGGACGCGCACGTCGAGGCGCCCACGGGCGGCTCCATCGTGCTGGCGGCGATCATGCTCAAGCTGGGCGCCTACGGTTTCCTGCGCTTCTCGCTGCCCATCACTCCCGACGCCTCGCATGGCCTGAGCTGGCTGATCATTGCGCTCTCGCTGATAGCGGTGATCTACATCGGCCTTGTTGCGATCGTGCAGGACGACATGAAGAAGCTGGTAGCGTATTCGTCCGTGGCTCACATGGGCTTCGTCACGCTGGGCTTTTTCATCTTCAACACGGCCGGCGTCGAAGGCGCGATCGTGCAGATGGTCTCGCACGGCTTCGTGTCGGGCGCCATGTTCTTCTGTATTGGCGTGATGTATGACCGCATGCACTCGCGCCGCATCGCCGATTACGGCGGCGTGATCAATGTGATGCCGCGTTTCGTCACCTGCTTCGTGCTGTTCTCCATGGCCAACAGCGGCCTGCCGGCCACCAGCGGTTTCGTGGGCGAGTTCATGGTCATCATGGGCGCAGTCCAGCACAACTTCTGGGTGGGCCTGATGGCCGCCACGGCCTTGATCCTGGGCGCGGCCTACTCGCTCTGGATGGTCAAGCGCGTGGCCTTCGGCGACATCACCAACGATCATGTGCGCGAAATGAAGGACGTCAACTGCCGTGAGTTCTTCATTCTCGGCGTTCTGGCGATCGCCGTTCTGTTCATGGGTATCTATCCCAAGCCCTTTACCGACGTGATGCACGTGTCGGTTCAGGCCCTGCTGCAACACGTTGCGGTCTCGAAACTGTAAGACTGGACAATGATGCAATCCCATTTCGACTTCGCCCTGGCGCTGCCCGAGATCCTGCTGCTGATTTTCGGCCTGGCTATTTTGCTCATCGACGTTCTGAGCAAGCATCCCGAGCGCAAGACCACCTTCTGCGCGACCCTGCTGGCGCTGGCCGTGCTGTTCGTTGTGACGCTGATCCAGTGGAAAAACGGCACCCACGGCAAGACCTTCGACGGCTTGTACGAAGCCGACCCGCTGGCGCACCTGATCAAGCTGGTGTCCTACGTCGCCGTGGCCGTCACGCGGATCTACGGCCGCTACTACGCGCAGGCGCGCGACATGCTCAAGAGCGGCGAGCTGTATGTGTTGACGCTCTTCGCCCTGCTGGGCCAGATGGTGATGATCTCGGCCGGCAACATGCTGTCGGTGTATCTGGGCCTGGAACTGATGTCCCTGCCCCTGTACGCGCTGATCGCCCTGCGCCGTGACGACGCAACGGCCACCGAAGCGTCCATGAAGTACTTCGTGCTGGGTTCGCTGGCCTCGGGCTTCCTGCTGTACGGCATGTCCATGGTCTACGGCGCCACCGGCCACCTGGATTTGGCCGAGATCGCGGCCGTCATTCAGTCGGGCCACGCGGCGCACCAGATGGCGCTGGTCTTCGGCATCGTGTTCCTCGTGGCTGGCCTGGCCTTCAAGCTGGGCGCCGTGCCTTTCCACATGTGGGTGCCCGACGTGTACCAGGGTTCGCCCACGGCGGTCACGTTGATCCTGGGCGCCGCGCCCAAGCTGGCGGCCTTCGCCATCACGCTGCGCCTGCTGGTCGAAGGGTTGCATGGCCTGGCGGTCGATTGGCAGCCCATGCTGATGATCCTGGCGGTGCTGTCTCTGGCCATCGGCAACCTGACGGCCATCGTGCAGAGCAATTTCAAGCGCATGCTGGCGTATTCGACCATTTCGCACATGGGCTTCGTGCTGCTGGGCCTGTCGGCCGGCGTGGTGGGCGCGTCCGCGGGCGGCTACGGCGCGTCGCTGTTCTACATGATCGTCTATGTGCTGACGACGCTGGGCACCTTCGGCATGGTGCTGGTGCTGTCGCGTCAGGGTTTCGAGTGCGAAGAGATCGAAGACCTGAAAGGCCTGAACCGCCGCAGCCCGTGGCGCGCGCTGATCCTGCTGCTGCTGATGTTCTCGCTGGCCGGCATTCCGCCGCTGGTGGGCTTTTATGCCAAGCTGGTCGTGCTGCAGGCGCTGATCCAGCAAGGGCAGGTGGCTCTAGCCGTCATCGCGGTGATCTTCTCGCTGATCGGCGCTTTCTACTACCTGCGCGTGGTCAAGGTCATGTACTTCGACGATCCGGTCGAGGACGCGGGCGCGGTTGCGCCGGTGCCTTGCGGCGTGCGCGGGGTGATGTCGATCAATGGACTGCTGATCATTTTGCTGGGAATTTTGCCGGGCGGATTGATGGCGGCTTGCATGCAGGCTATTCAGGTTTCGTTGCTGCATTGATCGATAAACCCCGGGTTCTTTAGGCGCCGAGGCCGCCCTGCGCTTCGGATTGCTCCGGGGTCCTCGGCTCAGAGCTGGGTCGGCTGGGTGAATGATGCAAAAATGGCCATTCTTTGAATGGCCATTTTCTTTCGCGGGTACTTGCTGTGACGCAGTCTGTGGCGGTTTGGTTGCTTATCGCGTTGGCGTTGCTTAGCGCCAACCTGCCTTTTCTGAGCGAGAAGGTATTCGCCATGCTGCCGTATCGGCGGGGCGGGGAGGCGGCGGTCAAGCCGTTCTGGCTGCGGCTGGTCGAGGTGCTGGCGTCCTACCTGATCGTGGGCGCGGTCGGGTTTGCGTTCGAGGGTTCTCTGGGCAACCGCTTTTCGCAGGGGTGGCAGTTCT
>CALGFL010000319.1 GCA_937881145.1 uncultured Bordetella sp. | reverse complement strand
TGTTCGCCATGATGGCCGAGGTCTTGTCCGGAGCGGGCATTTCGCGCGCCTGCGCGCAAGGCATGTTCGATGCGCTGCACCAGGAGGCCGTGCTGGCGACGCCGCTGCTGGCGAGCGTGTTCGGCATCCTCGCCAACAGCGGCAATGCGCCCAACAGCCTTTTCATGCCTTCGCAGATCGCGCTGGCGGTCCAGGCAGGCCTGAGCATTCCCGCCGTGGCGGCCCTGCAGCACGTGTCGGGCACGTCCATGAGCCTGTTCTCGCCGGTCAGGATGTCGATTGCGGCGGGCCTGGCTCGCGGCATAGGGCAAGAGCGCGCGGTCTATCGCACGCTGTTGCCCTATGCCGTCTGCTGCCTGGCTCTGCTCCTGTCCGGAGCGATCGGAATCGTTGCGGCGAAATAGAGCAGGGCGTCTATTTCGGCGCGCCGTCCTGCTGCAATCGCTCCAGCAGCCATAGTCCCGCCGGCCCCGGCGGCGTGAGCCTGGACCACACGGCATCCATCGAAATCGGCCTGGGCCAGCCGCGCGGCCTGAGCTCGACGAGATTGGCGCGGCTGAACTGCGCCACCATGCCGCGCGGCAGCTCGGCCCAGCCAAAACCGTATCCCGTCATTTCCAGCAGCATCAGATAGTCCGGCGCCGACCAGACCCGGCCTTGCGGCGCGCGGGTACTGCCGACGTAGGTGTTCAGGTAAAGCTGGCGATGGGCGGCCAGGTGCGCGCGCGTTATGTTCTTTTGCCGCGCCAGCGGATGATTCCTGGCCACGTAAAGCCCCATCTCGGCCTGCTTGGGAAGTCGCGCGACGCCGATGTCGGGCGGATAAGCCGATTGCGACATCAGGATGCCCAGATGGGCGCGGCCGCTTTGCAGCAGGTCCAGCACGTCGCCGGCTTCGCTGGCCATGCATTCGAGCTCGATGTCCGGATAGCGCTGCTCGAAGTCCCGCAGCATCGCGTTGTCGGGATTGAATTGATAAGCGTCGGAAAGCACGATGGTCAGCCGCGGTTCGATGTTGTCGGCCAGGCGGATGCTCAGCGCATCCAGCCGCTCGCTGGCGGCCAGGATTTCCTGCACGTATCCCAGCACCTTGCGGCCCGCTTCGGTCAATACCGGCTGGCGCGCCTGGCGATCGAAAAGCTGCAGCCCCAGGTCGGCTTCGAGATTGGCGATCGCCATGCTGATGGTCGATTGTCTTTTGCCCAGCTTGCGCGCGGCGCCCGAGAACGAGCCCAGGGCGCTCGCCTCGACAAAAGCCTGCAGTCCTTCCGGCGAGTAGCGCATGGTTATCAATTTAATCGATGGATTCTATTTTTAATATACGTAAAAAACCGATCAAAATCAGCCCATCGAAATCGCGGCCTATTCGTCGCAAGCCGAGCGTATCATGCCACCGCAAACCAAATCGCTGACCGAACGCATCCTCCACGCCGTGGGCTTCGAAGCACTGCTGCTGTCGCTGTCCGCCCCGCTCGGGGCCTGGCTGCTGGATCGCTCCACGACCCAGGTGGGCCTGCTGTCGCTGATCATCTCGCTCACGGCGATGCTGTGGAACGTGATCTACAACGCGGCTTTCGACCGCCTGTGGCCGGCCACGCGCATCGCGCGCACGGTCCGGGTGCGGGCGCTGCATGCGAGCGGGTTCGAAGGCGGCCTGGCACTGGTGTGCATTCCGCTGACGGCCCTCATGCTGCACATGTCGCTGATCGAAGCGTTCATGGTGGAAGCGGGCCTGGTGCTGTTCATCCTGCCCTACACAATGGCCTACAACTGGCTCTATGACGTGGTGCGCGAGCGCTGGATAGCGCCGCGCCTGGCCGCGAGGCCGCGCGCCTGACCGGATTCCGGCGCGGTGAAACGACAGAGCCTCGCCAAGCGAGGCTCTGTCGTTTGCGGATACGCCACATGTCATACAAACTTTTCATGACTGTCACGGCACAGTCATGCCCGCATGGCGCAATGCCGGATAAGCAAAAACCGGTACGAGTCATGCATGAGCGATAACGCGTCCGAACCGAGCCATCGATACCGTGCAATCTGGCTGTCCGACATCCATCTGGGGTCGATCGGCTGCCAGGCGGAATATCTGCTCGATTTTCTGCGGCACAACGAATCCGAACACCTGTATCTGGTCGGAGACATCATCGACGGATGGCAGCTCAAGAAGGGCTGGTATTGGCCGCAGGCGCACAACGACGTGGTGCAGAAGATTCTGCGCAAGGCGCGCAAGGGCACGAACGTGGTCTACGTTCCGGGCAACCACGACGAAGTCATACGCCAGTTCAACAACATCGCGTTCGGCGACATCCACGTGCGCGACGAGGCCTTTCATACGACGCTCGCGGGCAAGCGCCTGTGGATCGTGCATGGCGATCTGTTCGACGGCGTGATCCAGCATGCGAAATGGCTGGCTTATCTGGGGGACACGGCCTACACCGCGATCCTCGCGCTCAATCGCTGGTTCAACCACGTCCGCGCCAAGTTCGGCTTCGAGTACTGGTCGCTGTCGCAGTACCTCAAGCACCAGGTCAAGAACGCCGTCAATTTCATCTCGTCTTTCGAGCACGCGATGATCGCGGAAGCGCGCCGCCGCGACTGCGACGGCGTGGTGTGCGGCCATATCCACAAGGCCGAGATCCGCGAGATCGACGGCACGCTCTATTGCAACGACGGCGACTGGGTGGAAAGCCTGTCCGCGCTCGTCGAGACCCTCGACGGCCAGCTCAAGATCGTCTACTGGACCGTGATGCACTCGACGAAATCGGCGCCCGCGCCGGAGTCTGAAGCCCTTGCCTCGCAATGAATCCGGCCATGCGCCGCTACAAGGAACCCCGATGAAGATCATGATCGTCACCGACGCATGGGAGCCGCAGGTCAACGGCGTCGTGCGCACGCTCAAGAGCACCTCGCGCGAGCTGCGCGCGCTCGGGCATGAGGTCGAACTCATTACCCCGCTGGAGTTCCGCACGCTGCCGTGCCCGACCTATCCGGAAATCCGGCTTTCGATACTGCCGTACCGGCGCCTGGAAAACCGCCTCGCAGCATTCGAACACGCCGCGCTGCCCCACGCCACCGAAGGCCCGCTCGGGCTGGCCGCGCGCCGCTACGCGCGCAAGCACGGCCTGCCCTTCACGACGGCGTATCACACGCGCTTTCCCGAGTACGTACATGCGCGCTTCGGTATTCCGCTTTCCTGGACCTACCGTTTCCTGCACTGGTTCCACGGCGCCTCGCAAGCCGTGATGGCGCCCACGCCCGTGGTCAAGCAGGATCTGGAGAAATTCGGTTTCGACAATGTCGTGCTGTGGACGCGCGGCGTCGACCTGGACATCTTCCATCCCATGGATTCCAAGGTTCTCGACACGACGCGTCCCATCTTTTTGTACGTGGGCCGCGTGGCGATCGAGAAGAACGTAGAAGCCTTCCTGGAGCTGGATCTGCCGGGTTCGAAATGGATCGCGGGCACGGGTCCCATCGTGGAAAAACTCAAGGCGCAGTATCCCGACGCCAATTATCTGGGCGTGCTGTCGCAGGCGGAGCTGGCCAAGGTCTACGCCGCGGCCGACGTCTTCGTGTTTCCGAGCAGGACGGATACCTTCGGCCTGGTACTGCTCGAGGCGCTTGCCTGCGGCACGCCGGTGGCGGCTTACCCGGTTACGGGGCCCGTCGATGTGCTGAGCGGCGGCGCCGCCGGCGCGATGAACGACGATCTGCGCCAGGCCTGCCTGGACGCGCTCAAGATCGAGCGCAGGGCCGCGCGTGCCTGGGCCGAGCGGTTCTCGTGGCGCGCGGCCTCCGAACAGTTCGCCTCGCATCTGCGGCCGCTGCCCAAGGCTGCACACGCACCTACCGAAAAAGCCGTCGTTTGAAGAAAGCCGAACCCTCTTCGCTGCCGCCCAATCCGTACAAGGGAAATCGCGGCATCACGCGCGCCTGGCATGCGCTCAAGTACTCGCTGAGCGGCTTTCGGATCGCGATCCGCGAAGAAAGCGCGTTTCGCCAGGAACTCACCCTCGCGGCCGTCCTGGTGCCGACCGGCCTGTTCGTTCCGGTCGGGCCGGTCGAGCACGCGGTGCTCGTGGGCGTCGTGCTGCTGGTCCTGGTCGTCGAGCTGGCCAACTCCAGCATCGAGGCGGCGGTCGACCGCATCTCGCTCGAACGCCATGAACTGTCCAAGCGTGCGAAAGACCTGGGCAGCGCCGCCGTCACCGTCGCGCTCGTCAATTGCGTGCTGGCCTGGAGCTTTATCCTCGGCCCAAGCCTTTGGCATTGGCTGCTAAGTCTCTAGAGCACGCAAAAAACGGCTCGCAAGAGCAGTCGCAGTATTCTTAGCCTCTTGAAAGAGGAGGCAGCCATGCGCGATTTCGAATTCCAGACCGTTCCGCACATCATGATGTCCTACGGCGCCGCGCGCCGCCTGGGTGAACTGCTGCGCGCCCGCTATGCCGGGCTGGCGCGGGTGTGCGTGGTCACCGACCGTTTTCTCAACACCTGCGGCCTCATCCGTCCCGCGCTCGACAGCCTGGCGGCCCAGGGCTGGCAGGTCACGCTCATCGACGACGTGATCGCCGATCCACCCGACCATGTGGTGCTGGACGCGGCGCAGCGCGCGCGCCAGGCGCGCATCGAGGTGGTGGTGGGGCTGGGGGGCGGCTCGTCGATGGACGTGGCCAAGCTCATCGCGGTGCTGGCGGCGTCCGACCAGCCGCTGGGCGAGATGTACGGCGTGGGCAAGGTGCGCGGGCCGCGCCTGCCGCTGGTGCAGGTGCCCACCACTGCCGGCACGGGGTCGGAGGTGACCTGCGTCTCCATCGTGACCACCGGCGCCACGACCAAGGCAGGCGTGGTGTCGCCGCACTTGTACGCCGACATGGCCGTGCTGGACGCCGAGCTCACGCTGGATCTGCCCGCGCCCGTAACCGCCGCCACTGGCATCGACGCCATGGTGCACGCCATCGAGGCCTACACCAGCGCGCACAAGAAGAATCCGCTGTCGGACGGCCTGGCGCGGCAGGCGCTGGCGCTGTTGTCCAAGCATTTGCTGCGGGCCTGCCGCGATCCGCACGACCGCGAGGCGCGCGAGGCCATGCTGCTGGGCGCGATGCTGGCCGGCCAGGCCTTCGCCAATGCGCCGGTGGCGGCGGTGCACGCGCTGGCCTATCCGCTGGGTGGGCACTTTCACGTGCCGCACGGTTTGTCCAATGCGCTGGTGCTGCCCCATGTGCTGCGCTTCAACGCGGACGCGGCGCGCGAACTGTATGCCGAGCTTGCGGCCATCGTCGTGCCGGGCAGCACGGGCACGAGCGCGCAGCGCTGCGCGGCGTTTATCGACTATTGCGCCGAACTGTCGCCGCAGACCGGCATTGCCTCGCGCCTTTCGGAAGTGGGCGTGACCCAGGGCGACCTGGACCGGCTGGCAGACGACGCGATGCTGCAGACCCGCCTGCTGGTGAACAACCCGCGCGAGGTGACGCGGGCCGATGCCTTTGCGATCTACCAGGCGGCGTATTGACCTGCTCTACCCGTGGCGCGATGCACTCGGCAATCAGGAAGGCAGAAAGATGACGACCGCTTTCGATTTGGACGCTTATTTCGAACGCATCTGCTGGAAAGGCGATACATTGCCCTCGCTCGAAACGCTCGATGGGCTGATGCGGGCGCATATGAGGCATATCCCGTTCGAAAACCTCGATGTCCTGCTCGGGCGCCCTGTGCGGCTGGATCTGGACAGTCTTCAGCAAAAGCTGGTGCGCTCGCGGCGCGGCGGCTACTGCTTCGAGCACATGACGCTGTTCGCGGCGGCGATCGAAGCGCTTGGATTCCAGCCTGCCCGGCATTCGGCGCGTGTCCTGCTGATGTCCCCGCGCCAGCAATCTCCGCGAACCCATATGTTCCTGACCGTCGCCGTCGCGGGGGAAACCTATGTTCTGGACCCTGGCTTTGGCGGTCCCGCGCCCATGTTCCCGGTGCCGCTCGTCGACTGCGGAACCTCCGGTCCGGCGGGCACGACGCACTGGATGTATCGCAAGGATAACGATTGGATTTTGCGGCACCGCCTGGGTAGCGAGCCCGCGGACGCTTGGGTTTCGACGCTTGAACACGAGCTTGCCGTCGATTTCGAAGTAGCCAACCACTTTACGGCCACGCACCCGGGTTCGCCGTTCGTCAATAATCTGTTCCTGAGCCTGTTCAAACCGGATGGGCGCGTCAGCGTCATGAATCGCTACGTCACGGTGCGCCAGGCGGATCAGACTCGCTCGACTCTGTTGACCGATCGCGCTGCGTTGCGAACATTGCTCGCCGAGCAATTCGACCTCGATCTGCCCGAGGTGGACGGCCTGAGCGTTCCGATGATTTCGGAATGGAATGGGACGGAAACATAGCCGACAATGGGATTCGCGATTGGCGGCTGTCTGAAGCAAACTTCGTCTCACCGCAGGGAGATAATCATGCCGGCATTTCAGATTAAGCACCTGGACCATGTCGTACTCAGGGTTCGGGACCTGGCGCGTAGCGTGGATTTCTATACGAAGGTGCTGGGCTGTTCCATCAAGAAGAAGAACGATAAATACGCCATGGTTCATCTGGGCGCCGGTGGATCCATGATCGATCTGGTCGACGTGCAGGGCCCCTTGGGCGCCGCGGGCGGCGAAGCCCCAGGCAAAGAGCGGCGCAATCTCGACCACTTTTGCCTGCGGGTCGACCCGTTCGATGAAGCCGCCATCCTCGAACATCTAAAAGCCTTTGGGCTTGCCGCGGACAAGGCCGTGATGCGATACGGCGCTGAAGGCGATGGACTTTCGATCTATTGCTTCGATCCCGACGGAAATCAAATCGAGCTGAAGGGGCCTGCGATCTAGCGCAAGGAGCGAAGATATGCCTACAAGCTTGCGTGCAGTCCATTCGGACATTACGAAGCTTCATGTGGACATTATCGTCAACGCGGCAAACCCGTCATTGCTTGGTGGCGGTGGAGTCGACGGCGCCATACATCGTGCCGCAGGCCCGGATCTCGCGCATGAATGCAGGCTGCTTGGAGGTTGCAAGACTTGCGATGCAAAAATGACCAAAGCCTATCGTCTTTGCGCCCAATACATCATTCATACAGTAGGTCCAGTCTGGGCGGGCGGAGACAGCGGCGAGCCGGCATATACGGCTATCCCATCGAATTGGCGGCGCAGGTAGCCGTTAAAAGTGTGCGCCAAAGCTTGTCACCGGACTCGTCCATTCAAGAGGTAATCTTCTGCTGTTTTTCACCAGAAGACTTCCTTCAATATGAGCGCCTGTTGAATAAGCCGCATGCATGACTCGATGTCAGGATGTAGGCTTCGGGGGTGCACATATGGTTCACTTTTGGGACTTATCTCAGGCTGCTCCTGGCCGAGAACCGGCTCGCATGATCGATACCGGTCTTGAGCGGTTACGTGCAATGAGACGGGTCACAGCGCAAGGCTCATCTTCGGGCGGTTAATTGTTAATCACCCGCTTGCTCATTCGACGCGGAGCCAAGGCCAGCGCGCGCGGTACGATGCGGCCTTTTTCTCGAATAAATCCCTGTGCGGGGTCAGTGGATTCATTGTCAACGTGCCTTCGTACAACATGGCAAGACCGTTTGGAGCGTAGATCGATCCAGGCCGAACTCCTACCGAAGTGGCTGGGATTAGGAAACGATCGATGCCCTCTGTTGCGCTACGAAACGCGTTACACGGATAGCCAAAATGCGCTTCGTACCAGAGATGCACGCGCGCTTGGTTCGATGCTTCGATCGTAACGCCCAGATCAGCCAGGATTTCATCCACGTGCGCTTGCATGGCCCGCTCGCCTGCATCGCTCAGATCGTCGGCATCGAAATAAAAAACGTCATAGTCCTTGATATCGTTTTCTGGCGCGCGGCCAGCTTGCAGATTCCACACCGTTTGGAACAGGCAGCCCGCTACGAGCCAGCCATCTGGCAGCGCCAGCGCATCCCATCGATCGAGAATTTCACGGTTATTTCGATTGGCTAAAACATTCGAGAAAAACTGATCTCGCATAAGGTAGGTTTTTATTGAATTGGGGTGGCTTGCCGCACGGTCTTGCACTAAAGCTCGAATTTTGACGATCAAGATGGCTAAGTCTGGCGCCCGGTTGTGGTCAGCTGCTGCTTGATGCGATCGGCTGAAGTCGACCCATCGCAGACTTTCACAACTTGCTTAAGTGGCTACCTACAACTGTGTTCTGATCAAACTCAGTCAAGCTACTCGCTCGAAACATTCGGATGCGGTGGCAAGGCATCTGCAATGTCAAACCAAGGGGCTTTGTTGGCGACGAACACATGTCGCTCTGGGCGAACGCCGGGATCATCGTCCAGCGCCCCTAATGGCAGTCCGTAGACAGACGGATTATCGTCGAATCGACTAAGCAAAGGCGTACCGCATGCGCGGCAAAATCCGCGGTGATTTCCCGGCGATGACTCATACCACGTAATTTGGCTTTCACCGCTGATCCAGTGAAAATCGCTTGCTGCTACCGCTGCTCTAGACCGAAATGCAGCGCCATGCGCCTTACGACACATCGAGCAATGGCAGTTAAGTGCCCCTGTTAACGGCCCCGAGATTGCGTAGCGGATGCCGCCACATAAGCAACTACCTTGCATTTTCGGGTTCCTCGTGACCACCAAACAGACAGGTACGATACTCGAGAAATAGCAGGCTTTCCTGCAATCGATTGACTAGATCTGGCGTCAGCTCGGCCGGACTCTGCCGATACAAGGCAGTATCATCGAGCGCTCTTGGGCAGATCGTTGAGGTGACCTTCATGGGGTTCTGGGTAGCGAACGTGGCTGGATTGGTGATCGCCTATCTATTCGGCTCCATCCCTACGGGCTATCTTGCGGGGAAGCTACTCAAGGGCATTGACATTCGGGAGTATGGCTCCAAGTCCACTGGAGCGACGAACGTGCTGCGGACCCTGGGTAAATGGCCTGCGCTGGCAGTACTGCTAGTGGATGTACTGAAAGGCGTAGCGGCACTTGTCCTTGCCCGCTGGCTTTACTCCTGGCTGTCAGCATCACCCTCTATCACGCTGCCCGAGGCGTTCGACCTGCATACATGGGAACCATGGGCCGTTTGCCTGGCC
>CALGFL010000318.1 GCA_937881145.1 uncultured Bordetella sp. | reverse complement strand
GGTGGTCTACAACGAAAACGCGCTGTGCAGTCCGAACGTGGCCTGGCCGGGGCTGCACGATTATCAGAAGCACCGCATATGCACACTGCTCGACCCCAACACCGATCCGCTGGGCAAGGGCTTTCACACCATCCAGTCGATGATCGCGGTGGGGTCGGGCGGCCTGTACGGCAAGGGCTATATGAAAGGCACGCAAAGCCACCTGGACTTCATCCCCGAGCATACGACCGACTTCATCTACGCGGTGTATTCGGAAGAGTTCGGCTTGTACGGCGGCGTGGCGATCCTGGTGCTCTACAGCCTGCTGATCGCGCGCGGCCTGACGATCGCGGTCGGCGCGGCGACGCAGTTCGGCCGCCTGCTCGCGGGGTCGTTGACGATGATGATCTTCCTGTACGTGTTCGTGAACATCGGCATGGTCACGGGGATATTGCCCGTGGTTGGCGTGCCGCTGCCCTTCATGAGCTACGGGGGGACGGCCTTGTTCACCATGGGCGTGGCGTGCGGCATCCTGATGAGCGTGCGGCGTTACAAGATCGTCAACGCTTAGAACGCCCCGAGGTTCGCGGGCCGGTTTTTCGCCGTCTTCGAGAAAGAATGAGAATGAGACCACTGGAATGACGTTCCCGGTATTTGTCATCGTGCTCTCGGCGGCATTGCTGCATGCTGGCTGGAACGCGGTGATCAAGGTGCGGCTCGATCCGTTTCTCGCGATGACGCTGCTGTGCGCGGCTTGCGGGCTGATCGCCTTGCCCGCGCTCTGCGTGACGGGACTGCCGCCGGCCGCCGCGTGGCCATGGGTGGCGACATCGGTCGTGCTGCATCTGGGCTACTACGTGTGTCTGAGCGAGGCCTATCGGCGCGCCGACATGGGGCAGATATATCCGATCGCGCGCGGTTCGGCGCCGCTGTTGACCGTGGTGCTCTCGCTCGTCCTGCTGCACGAGACGATGAGTGCCGGCGCGCTGGCAGGAGTCGCCCTGCTGGGTTGCGGCGTCGTGCTGCTGTCGCTGCGCGGGCATCGTCATTCGGCGTCGCGCAATCGCCTCGCGCTGGGTTTTGCGATACTTACCGCGATCATGATCGCGGGCTATACGGTCGTCGACGGTGTCGGCGCGCGCACCGCGGGCCAGGCCAATTCCTATGCCGCGGTGCTGTTCGTGCTCGACGCATTGCCGATGCTCGTGCTGTGCCTGTACCGCCATGGCCTTGCAGGCATGGCGCCGATGCGGCGCTTTCTGCTGCCGGGATTGGCCGGGGGCGCGATGTCGCTCGTGGCGTACTGGATCGTGATCTGGGCCATGACGGTCGCGCCGATTGCGCTGGTTGCGGCCGTGCGCGAAACGAGCGTGGTCTTCGCCGGCCTCATCGCCGTGTTCATACTCAAGGAACCTTTCAGCCGCGTGCGCGCCGCCGCGACCGCGCTGACCGTGCTCGGATTGGTGCTGACGCGGCTTTTCTGACGTCGGTCAGCGCCGAGATCTACGCGTCTGCGGCATAGAGTTGGCCGGCCAGCACATTGCGCCAGTCGGCCCAGACCATGCGCGGGCGGTCGGCGATGTGGCGATTGTAAGGGGCGTCGTAGACGATGTGGCGCCATGATGGCTGGGCCACGGCGCCCTCGATCCCGGGCTTGTCGTCGATGAGGATGTCGCCGCGCACCAGGGTCTTGTCGCGCGTCATGACGATGCGCTCGGTGGCTGCGCGGCCCAGGTGGCGTTCGACCCACTGGAATTTCTCGGCTACGCAGTTCTCGTACTGGCGCAGCGGCGCGGTGCAGATGCGCAGGTCCATGCCCAGCGCCAGCAGTTCCTTGAACGCCTCGATCGCACCCGGGACGGGCGGCAGGCCGCGGATGAAGCCAGGGGCGGTGTAGATCGCCTCGGCCTTGCCGCGCAGCTCGGGCGGGTAGTCTTCGAGCAGGTTGAAGGATTTGCGGTCTTCGTAAGCCACGGGCGCGATGCCGGGATGGCGTTCGCGCCAGGCGGCGAGAAAGGCGTGTTCGAAGTCGGCGAGCACGCCGTCCTGATCGATCAATATGATCATGAATGCACGTGGCGGTAAATGAGTCGAACTCATTGTGCCACGTGCATGCGGCGCGCCTTTTATCTGGCCGCCTCGTTGGCCGCGACTCGCGCTTCGGACAGTCCCCAGCCGCCGCCCAGCGCGCGGATCAAGTTCACGACGGTGCGCGCCCGGTCGCCGTCGAGCTGGGCCGAGGCGCGCTGCTGCTGCAGCGCGGTGCGGTCCGCGTCGAGCACGTCCAGGTAGCTGACCGCGCCTTCGCGGTACTGCGTCTGCGACAGATGGGCGGCACGCGTCGCGGCCTGCAGCGCGGCATCCTGCGCGGTGGTCTGGCCGTGCAGCAGCCGCAGGCTGGCGAGATTGTCCTCGACCTCGCGGAAGGCCGTCAGCACGGTCTGCCGGTAGTCCGCCACGTCTTCCTCGTAGATGCTGCGAGCACGGTCCAGATTGGCCTGGCGCCGGCCGCCGTCGAAGATGGGCAGCGACAGGGCCGTGCCCACCAGCGGGCCAAGCAGGAACGTGCGGCTGGACCAATTGAACAGATCGCCCAGGGCGGAGGATTCGAAGCCTCCCGCGCCCGTCAGCGTCAGGCTGGGAAAGAACGCGGCCTTGGCCACGCCGATGCGCGCATTGGCGGCGGCCATGGCGCGCTCGGCGGCCGCGATATCGGGGCGGCGTTCCAGCAGGCTCGACGGCAGTCCGGCGGGAATGTCGATGGCGACGCGGGCGATGGGCCGGGCGGGCAGGCTGAATTCGGCCGGCGTCTTGCCCAGCAGCACGGCCAGGGCGTGCTCGGCCGCGGCGCGGCTGCGGGCGATGCCGGCTGCGGCCGCACGCGCCGATTCCAGGTCGGTGCGCGCGCGGTCCAGGTCCAGCTCGCCGACGTCGCCGGCATCGTAGCGATGCTGGATCAGGTCCATGGTCTTGCTGCGCAGATCGACCGTGCCGCGATAGATCTGCAGTTCGGCGTCGAGCTCGCGCACCTGGAAGTAGCCTTGCGCCACGTCGGCCTGCAGGGCCAGCAGCACCGAGCGGTACAGCGCGGCGCTTTGCTGGGCGTCGGCCGTGGCGGCGTTCACCGAGGACGAGACGCGGCCGAACAGGTCGGCTTCATAAGACACCGAGGCCTGGGCACGCCACAGCGTGGTGCTGGTGGCAGGCCCGTTGTCGGGGCGGCCTTGCGAGGCGGGCGAAGCGCGTTCGCGCATAGGGCCGAAGCCGGCGTCCAGCTGCGGATAGCGGTCGGACTTGGCGTTGCGCACCAGGGCGCGGGCCTGGCCCAGGCGCGCGGCGGCGGCCTTCAGGTTCTGGTTGGCGTCCTGCGCCTGCGTTTCCAGCGCATCGAGAGTGGGGTCGTTAAAGAGCTTCCACCATGCGCCGCGCAGGGTGTCTTCGGCAGGCTTGGCCTGTTGCCAGCTGCCGGCCTCCCCGGCCGGCAGCGCGGTTTGCGCGGCCCGAGCCTCCTTGTAGGCCGCGGGCGTGTCGACCTGCGGGCGGTGGTAATCGGGGCCCACCGCGCAGCCGGCCAGCGCCAGCGACAGGGCTAATGGCAGCAGCAGTGCGGCCCGGCCGGGTGCGGCCCAGCCGCGTATTGTTGTGCTTGTCATGAAAAGATTCCTCATTATTCGGCGCTGGCGTGGTGCAGGGGCGCGTCGTGTCGCGCGGCCGAATGCAGGGCGCCGCGGCCCAGCTTGCGCAGCAGCACGTAGAACACCGGAGTCAGGAACAGCCCGAATAGCGTTACGCCCAGCATGCCGAAGAACACGGCCACGCCCATGGCATGGCGCATTTCCGAGCCGGCGCCGGTGGACAGCGCCAGCGGCACCACGCCCATGATGAAAGCGATGGACGTCATCAGGATGGGGCGCAGCCTTAAGCGAGCGGCATTGAGCGCTGCCTGCAGCGGCGGCACACCCTCGAGTTCCTGATCCCGCGCGAACTCCACGATCAGGATGGCGTTCTTGCTGGCGAGCCCAACGAGCACGATCAGGCCGATCTGCGTGAAGATGTTGCTGTCGCCGTGCGTGAGCTCGACGCCGGTGATGGCGGAGAGGAGCACCATGGGCATGATGAGGATGACCGCGAGGGGCAGAGTCAAGCTCTCATACTGGGCGGCGAGCACCAGAAACACGAGCAGCACCACGAGGGGGAAAATGAGCACCGCGGTGTTGCCGGCAATGATTTGTTGGTAGGTCAGCTCGGTCCACTCGAAGCTCATCCCGTTGGGCAGTTCTTGCCGCGCGAGCTGCTCGATCGCCGCCTGCGCCTGACCT
>CALGFL010000317.1 GCA_937881145.1 uncultured Bordetella sp. | reverse complement strand
CAGGACGGGACGAGACGTCCCGTATAGGCCCAGCCGATCAATGTCTTCAAGGCGGCGACAGGCTCCTTCCCGCCCACGCCCTCGGTCAAATCGAAATGCAGCCCCGCGTCGACGTCCATTTCGCGCAAGGCCGCGGCATGTTCGGGAAAGGACGGACCCAGCGACATGCAGCTCACCGCGCCCAGGCGGCCGGCCCGCGCCAGATCCAGGATGCCCGCGTCGACCGCGCGATTCATGCCAAAATCATCGGCGCAAATAACGATGCGGCGCAGCACCCGTTGCCCGTTTTCCTGGTTTTCCACGCTTCGATGCTTCCGCTATTAAAACAACTTTTCTGGTTTGTCACCGTCGGCTGCGCCGCGGCCGCCACGCATTGGACCACCGCCGTCCTGCTCGTCAAATTCGGCGGCCTGTCGCCCGTGCTGGCCAACGTAGGAGGCTGGCTGGTGTCGTTCTGGGTATCGTTTTCCGGTCATTATCTTCTGACCTTCCGGCACACCAGAACCCCATTGCTGCCGGCCGTGCGACGCTTCTTCCTGGTCTCGGCCTCGGGCTTTCTCATCAACGAAGCCGCCTACGCCTGGCTGCTGCACGCAACCCGCCTGCCCTACTACGTATTGCTGGCGGCCGTGCTGCTGGGCATGGCCGTTCTTACCTTCATCGTCAGCCGGCTGTGGGCGTTTCGCCACAAACCCGCTGCTTGAATGCCGCGTCGGCATCGAGCAGCCACAAGCTGTTTTTCTTGGTCGACGCGGCGGGCTTGACGCCCGCCAGAAGCGGGTAGCGATTCTGGTCGCCGCTTTCGCCCAACACCCAATAGCGCGTCCCGACCGGCCCGCTGCAAACGCGCCGCTTCCACTCCTGCTGCGAAATCAGCACCTGCACGGTCGGATCGAACGCGGAAGCGTCGAGCAGCTCCTTGCGCCAGCTGTCGGTGTGCGCAATGCTCGGATCGCTCCAATTGTCGACCACCCAGGCCGGTCGTGTATAGCGCGCATAGAACTGCAGGTCGAAACCGTACGAGTGCAGCATGACCAGCGCATCGCCCGGCCTTGCGTCCTGGCGCATGACCTCGCCCAGCGGCTTGGCGCTGCGGCTGAAGGTGCTGATCGCGGCGATCACCAGCGTGATCAGGCATAGGACTACGGCCGCCACGAACGTAATCGAGGCCCGCCGGCCGTGGCGCATCGAGGCCGCGCCGTCGCGCGCGATCGTTTCGCGCACCCGCTCGGCCAGCAGAAAGGCCAGCGGCGGCAGGGCCGGCAGGATGTAGCCCACCAGCTTGGAAGCCGGGATCGAGAAGAACACCAGCACCACTAGGCCCCAGATGGCCATGAGCCGGCGTACGCCCTTGGGGTCGCGCTCGGCTTTCCAGAAGGGCCGGCGGAACAGCCCCAGGCCCCAGAGCGTCCAGGGCAGCGCCGTCGCGATCAGCACCGGCACATAGAACAGGATGGGCTCCTTGTTGTTGAAGCCCGAATCCAGGAAGCGCTGGAAGTGCTGGTAGACGAAGAAATAATGGAAGAAACCCGGATAGCGCGCCTGCATCACCACGCACCAGGGCAGAGCCACCACGGCAAAGGCCAGGAGCGTTGCCGGCCGCAGCAGGGCGAGCATGCCCTTGCCGTCGCGCCGCAGGAGCAGCCAGAAGAACAGCACGCCCCCCGGCAGCACCGGACCGATCAGGCCCTTGGCCAGGAAGGCCAGGCCGGCCAGCGCACCCATGAGCGCCGACATGGCGCGCCAGGGACGGCCGCTGTCGCGCCGCATGATCGTCTCGGCGCCCGCCAGCACGGTGGCCGAAATCAGGCCGGCCACCAGCATGTCCATATTGGCGAACTGCGCGGCGCCGAAGAACAGCGGCATGGTGGCCATGATGAGCACGGTGATCCGCGCCGCCGCCACGCCGTAGTTGCGGCGCACGAAGGCGTAGGTCGCGAACAGCGCCAGCCAGGCGCCCAGCACCGACGGCAGGCGCACGGCCCACTCGTTCATGCCGAACACGCGCATGCTGATCGCGTCCAGCCAATAGAACAGGGGCGGCTTGTGGAAATACGGCATGCCGTCCAGGAGCGGCGTGGAAATGTCGCCATGGCGCAGCATGTCCCAGGCCACGCCGGTATAGCGGCCCTCGTCGGGCAGCGTCAGCAGCCGTATCCCGTTCAGAAAGATCAGCCAGAAAGCGGCCAGGCCCAGCAGCGCGGCGTCGCCGGACAAGAATCGGCGCGGCTGCGCGGAAGTATTCATGGAACTCATGGGATCAAAATTTCAATTCTGACTGGACGCATCGCGGCTCGATGCGTCGGACGACGGGTCGCGGCGCGGCCGCGCGTGCCCCAGGCGCTGCCCGGTGATAAAGAGCGGCCGCCCCTTGACCTCGTCGAAGATGCGCGCCACGTACTCGCCCATCACGCCCAAGGAGAGGAGGTTGACGCCGGAAAAAAACAGCAGCGCCGTCACGATCGTCGTCCAACCCGAAGTCTGGTTGCCGTAAAGCAGGTATTGCGCCACCAGCACCACGCCGTAGACGATCGACATCACGGCAAAAAGCGCGCCCACCAGGCCCAGGAAACGTAGCGGCCAGGTCGTGAACGCCGTGATGCCGTCGGTTGCCAGGCCGAACAGGCGCCAGAAGTTGAAGCTGCTGCTGCCGTGCAGGCGCTCCTTGGGCATGTAGGGCATGGCCTCGGAACGGAATCCCACCCAGGCGTACAGGCCTTTCATGAAGCGCGTGCGCTCGGGCAGATTGACCAGCGCGTCGACCACCTTGCGATCCATCAGGCGGAAATCGCCTGCGTGCGGCGGCACCCTCACGCGCCGCGTGCTGCCCAGCAGGCGGTAAAAAATCTTCGTGCCGACGCGCTTGACCCAGCCCTCGTCGGTGCGGTCGCTGCGCACGGCATAGACCATGTCCACGCCCGCCTGCCAGCGCTGCAGCATCGGCGGGATCAGCTCCAGCGGGTGCTGCATGTCGGCGTCCATGCTGATCGCCACATCGCCGGTGACTTCTTCCAGGCCCGCGGCCAGCGCCGCTTCCTTGCCGAAATTGCGCGACAACTGCACATAGCGCACCCCCGGGGTCCTGGACCATAGCGCCATGAGCTCGGGGGTGGCGTCGGTGCTGCCGTCGTCGACGACGATGATCTCCCAGCCGTCGCACCACTGCTCCAGCAGCGCACTGAGCCGGGGCAGCAGCACTTTGAGATTCTCAGATTCGTTCAGGCCGGGGACGACGCAGCTGACCAGCCCGCGCACGGGCGGGCGGCCATCGACCGAACGGGGCGGCGCCGGTAAATCGGACTCGGCGGCGCGCTGATCGAGGGGGGACGTGGTCAAGATTTCACCGAAAAGCAGACAAGGCTTCGAAGTATGCACCAGCAGTATCGAATTGTGGCCGGATTGGCCTGACTCGGGGGCAAACAACCGCCCCCATTTCTCTTGCCGGACCTGCCGCTAGGTTACCGTGAAAAACGGTGTGGGGAATGTGCTTCATCCGGGGACATAAAAACCGCAATTAATTGAAATTGCAATAAAATATCGAGTCTTGCGCCCGCACTCGCCTGCGGGCTGTTTTTTAGTGGCAGGCATGCAGGCAAACTCGAATCTCCCGCAACCTCTTACGTCCTCGCAGGCGTCGTCAGCTCGTACCGCCCCGGCGCGGGGCGGTCGGCTGACCTCCGTCTTCTCGCTCAACGCTCCGTCGCTGCAACCTCTGGTTCTGCTGATCCTGGGCTTGAATCTTCTCTTCTGGGTCGCGCTTCCCAGCCTGCTCCTCACCGGGCCGGACGCGGACAACATTGAATAGCTGGTCTGGGGCAATGTGTTCCAGTGGGGCTACTACAAGCATCCGCCCTTGCCCTC
>CALGFL010000316.1 GCA_937881145.1 uncultured Bordetella sp. | reverse complement strand
TGCGCCAAGTGGATGTCGCGCTTTTCGACATGCTCATGCATGCCCGCGGCCAGGCGCTGACCACGTCCCAGGTGCTGGACCTGCTGCAGCAAGTGCGCAAGGAAGTGGCCGTGCTCTTCCCGCCTGCCTGGCATCGCATGCCGCACAATTTCTCGCACCTGTTCGCCGGTGGCTACGGCGCGGGCTATTACAGCTACAAATGGGCCGAGGTGCTGTCGGCCGACGCCTACGCCGCCTTCGAAGAAGCGGCCCAGGCGTCCCCGCAAGGGCCTCTGGACGCCGCGACCGGCCAACGTTTCCGCAAAGAAATCCTGGCCGTGGGCGGCGCCAGGCCGGCAGCCGAATCCTTCCAGGCTTTCCGCGGCCGCGAGCCCAGCATCGACGCTTTGCTGCGCCACAGCGCAATGGACGCGCAAGCCTAGAAGCCGTCGACGCCAAGGCCTTCTACGGGTTGTTACACCTCGGCAAAGGCCCGGTGCGGCGGCTTGGGTATCATCCTTGCACTCATTTCCCTCTTCTGCTTTCAGGAGCACATACACATGCACATCATCATCATGATCGTCGTCGGCTTCATCGTCGGCCTGATCGCGCGCGCCCTCATGCCGGGCAACCAGAGCATGGGCATCATCATGACCACGATCCTGGGCATCATCGGCTCCGTGGTTGCGAACTATCTGGGCCAGGCCATGCATTGGTACGGTCCCGGCCAGGCCGCCGGCTTCATCGGCTCGGTGATCGGTGCGATCATCGTGCTGCTCGTGGTGGGCCTGATCCACCGGGCGATGCGCAGCAGCTAGAACGCCGCGGCAGCACCAGAAAAAAACGGCCGGTGCAATATGCACCGGCCGTTTGCTTGGCGCGTCGACAAGAGCCCTAGGACTGAGGCCTCGACGCGTCCGCCCGCGGTTTCTCGACGACCGACTTCTCGGTCCAGCCGCCGCCCAGCGCCTTGTACAGGCTGATCTGGTTGTTCAAGCGCGCCAGGCGCGTAGCGATCAGGCTTTGCTGGGCCGCATAGAGCGAGCGCTGCGAATCCAGCACGGTGAGATAGCTGTCCACCCCCGAGTCAAAGCGCTGCTGCGACAGCGTATAGGCCAGTTGGCTGGCGTCGACCAGCTTGCGCTGCGCGCCGACTTCGTCGTCGAGCGTACCGCGCCCGGCCAGCGCGTCGGCCACTTCGCGAAAGCCCGTCTGGATGGCTTTTTCGTAGGTGGCGATCTGGATATTCTTGCGCACGTGCGACAAGTCCAGATTGGCCAGAAGCGAACCGCCCTGGAAGATGGGCAGGCTGATCTTGGGCACCAGGTTCCAGGCTTCCGATCCCGGCATGAACAGCCCCGTCAGGCTGCTGCTGGCCGTCCCGGCGAAGCCCGTAAGCGAAATCATCGGGAAGAAGGCCGCGCGTGCCGCGCCGATATTGGCATTGGCCGCAAGCAGCTGATGCTCGGCCGCGCGGATGTCCGGACGGCGCTCGAGCAGGTCGGAAGGCAGGCCGGCGGGCAGCTCCAGCGGCAAGGCATCGTCGGGCAGCCGACGCGCCTGGCCCAATTGGGTTGCGATATCGGCCGGCATCGGTTCGCCCAACAGCAGCACCAGGGCATTGCGGTCTTGCGCCACCTGGCGCAGGTATTGGGATTGATTGCTCTGCGCCGTGCGCAGCAAGGTTTCGGCCTGGCTCAGGTCGAGCGCGCTGTCCACGCCCTGGTCATAGCTCTGCTTGATCAGGTCATAGGAGGCCTGCCGGGCCTTGAACGTCTGCGTCGTCAGGTCCAGCAGTTCCTGGTCTGCGCGCAGCGTGAAATAGGCCGTGGCCGTCTGCGAGATCAGGCTGAGCTGGGCGGCGATGCGGGTGTCGTCCTGCGCCAGATACGTTTCCAGGGCGGCCTTGGTCAGGCTCCGGACCTGGCCGAAGAGATCGAGCTGCCAGGAAATCGCCGGGCCCACCTGCCAGTTCTGGCCGGTGTATTGCCTGCCGGACGACGACAGACTGGCCGGGACACGCTGCGCCGTTTCCGTGCCGGCGATCGCCGCCGCCGGCATCAGGCTGGCACGCTGGGTGCGGTACTGCGCCTGCAATGCCTGCCCATTGAGCACGGCCACGCGCATGTCGCGGTTGTTGTCCAGCGACAGCGCGATGAGGCGCCGCAGCAGCGGATCCTGGAAGAAGTCGCGCCAGCCCACGTCGGCGGCGGGGCCCTGGACCGGCTTGCCTTGCTCCTGGGGCGCATGCTCGTAGCTCGGGCCGGTGGGATAGCTCGCGCTCACCGGCGCCGCGGGCCGGTGATAGGTGGGCGCCAGCGTGCACCCGGCCAGCAGGCCGGCCAGGGCGAGGGCTACGGCTAGATTCGCCTTTTTCATCGAAAACATCATCACGAATGGCCTCCGGGGGTCGTTTCCGTCGAAGGCTCGGAAGCATCGGGCTTGGCGTGCTTGTCGACCTGCTCGCTGATGCGCGTGACCTTGAACCACTTGAGCACGGTGACGAAGAAGGTAGGCACGAAGAAGATCACCAGGAAGGTACCCGTCAGCATGCCGCCGATCACCCCGGTGCCGATGGCGTTCTGGCTGCCCGAGCCCGCGCCGTTGGACAGCGCCAGCGGCAGCACGCCCAGGATGAACGCCATGGACGTCATCAGGATGGGCCGCAAGCGCTGGCGCGCCGCATGGATGGCCGCTTCGGCCAGGCTGCCGCCCTGCTCGAAGTGCTCCTTGGCGAACTCGACGATCAAAATGGCGTTCTTGGCCGCCAGGCCCACCGTGGTGAGCAGGCCCACCTGAAAGTACACATCGTTGGACAGCCCCCGCAGCATCGTGGCCAGCAGCGCGCCGACCACGCCCAGCGGCACCACCATCATCACCGCCGTAGGTATGCTCCAGCTCTCGTATAGCGCGGCCAGGCACAGGAACACCACGATCAGAGAAACGGCGTAGAGCGCCGGCGCCTGCTGGCCCGACGCCTTTTCTTCGAACGACAGCCCGGTCCATTCGTGGCCGATGCCCTTGGGCAGCTTGGCGGCGATGCGCTCCATCTCGTCCATGGCGTCGCCCGAGCTGTAGCCCGGCG